>DAHVPA010000045.1 GCA_027318525.1 Candidatus Cloacimonadota bacterium
AAAATCTCCTTTAGCGTTCGCTGCTTCCATGCCCAGTTGTTTTTTGTTTTTCTGGCAGGAGCCTCCTTCTCTCCCTGTCTCCCAGATCCACTCCCAAGATGTAGGCCAGCCCGTGCACAGCCATGCTGTTTGTTGGAATAAGCCTGGATAATGGAACCCTCCACTTCCCCGCCGATTTTACAAACAGGACCAATTGAAGTATTCTCATAAATCTTTGCGCCTACTTTTACTTTGCTGTTTTTGCCGATATAACATGGACCCATAATTACGGCGTGTGCCATCACTTCCGCATTCTCGTCAATAACTACAGGACCATGAGTAGCATCCAAAACAACTCCGGGTTTAAGCATTGCTCCCTCACCAATCCAAACCTGATAGGGATTGAGCACAGTAACGCCCAGTTCTGTCTCCATATAATTGTCTTCATCCTGAAAAAATTGTCTGAAATCAGAATCAATCAGCCTTCCATTATCCATGATCACATCAGCCAATGAGTTGTATAATACATTGCCGACAGAAATAACTTCTGCATTAGATGCAAGCTTTTCGATAGCTGCAAAGTCATGAACCATTTCTTTAATGACAGTTCTTAAAGCGACAAGCTGATCCTGTTCATCCCTGATAACCTGTTGTGGTTGAAGCGAACTGATTGTTTGAATTATGGAGGGATTGTATCTCAAACGGGAATTGACGAATAGAGCATCTCCGTTTACAGCGTTAATAATCCAATCAGGATGCCTTTCTTTATACAAAGATTCCAATCCAGGATCAATGACCACTACATTTTCTTCACTGAAAATTGCTGCTTGCAGTCGTTGTCTTAGCTTCAGGATACCACAGCGTATATCACCAACACATCTTGTCAGGCTTGCCGGATAAAACAAATTCGGATAATCATCAAAAACTGTCATAACCATAATCGATTCCTGCCTTTTAATAACCTGGACGGACAATGTAGGGAACTGCATCCCGATATCTGTATCGGGTAGGTCGGAAATTATATCTCAAGCTATCTGATTTAACCAATGGCTCAGTTCCGGCAATGAAAATCTCATCAATGCCGTTTTCAGAATAGTAACCTGTGACCGGATTGATTTTGGTATGAGTAATCCCTTCTGGTTCTGCAAAAGCATATCTCGAGTCTCCTGCTCCAGGATAACGACCTTTGTTTTCCAATAGCATTGCTTTGCGCATGATCGGTCCCCAGACCGGAGCACATACTATTCCACCTGCCATATTGCTCCCCATCGACCTGTTGTCGTCGAATCCGGTCCAAATACCGCAAATCAGCTCTTTGTTGAAACCAATAAACCAGGCGTCACGATAATCATCAGTCGTTCCGGTTTTGCCTGCTGCCGGCCAGATATATCCTTGTCTGGCTGCTGTAGCTGTGCCGCTATTTACCACTGATTCCATCATGCTGGTCATAATATAAGCCGGTTCTGGTTCACATACTTTGTATTGCAACACTTTGGCTCTTTCCAAGACTTCGCCTTCTTTATCCTCAACTCTTTGGATAAAGATGGGTTTGACTCTGTAACCCCCATTCGGAAAGGTAGTATAAGCCGCCATCAATGTAATCGGTGTTACCTCATAAGAACCTAAAGCCACAGAGTAGTCATTTGCCTGATAATTGAATCCAAATCGTTTGAAAGCATCGGATACAGAATTCAGTCCAATGTCATATACTGTCCTTACCGCCCATACATTGAAGGAGTTGGTTATAGCGGTGCGCATTCTTGCCAAACCGTAGTATTCTTTCGAATAATTCTGCGGCTTCCATTGCTTTCCATCGTTGTCATAAAAAATGATAGGCATATCATTGATGACAGTAGCAGGTGTATAGCCATTCTCCACAGCAACTGTGTAATAAATCGGCTTGATTGAGGAGCCCGGCTGCCGTTTGGCAAGAGTCATTCTGTTATACTTGCTGTGTGTAAAATTCCTGCCGCCTATCATCGCTCGGAAATATCCTGTCTTGTTTTCCATGACCACCAATCCACCCTGCAAATATGCCGTTACGACATCAGCCTGGAAGGGATCAAGATTCTTGAGTTTTGTGGCATAACCTCTGCTGTTTTCGATTCTGGTCAAATGAGCATTCAAAATCGAATCAGCGTAATTGGAGAGATTATAATCCAAGGTCGTATATATCTTTAAACTGCCTTCAAAAAGCTTATCGGTGCCGTATTTCTTTTCCAGATACTGCCTGATGTTTTCGATGAAATAATCAGAGGCATAATGTTTGAGTGCAGTTTCTTCCGGACTGATGGAAGCTTTGACTGCGGCATCGTATTCTGCCTGCGAGATTTTGTTAAGTTTCAGCATATTGGAAAGCACATAATTGCGCCTTTCTATAGCTCGGTCTGCATGTTTGCGGGGATCATAGAAATTGGGTCTTTGAATCATCCCCACCAATAATGCAGCTTCAGGCAAAGTCAAATCCATGGCGTGCTTGCCGAAGTAATACAAAGAAGCCGTTTCAATTCCGTATATCTGTCCGCCGAAGAAGATTTTATTAAAGTAAATTTCTATAATTTCATCTTTGGTGAAATTACGTTCAATCCTCAGCGCGAGAATCACTTCCTTGATTTTTCTCGACACCTTTTTATCCAGAGTCAGGAACATGTTTCTTGCCATCTGCTGGGTAATCGTGCTCGCTCCCTGGGAAAAATCCATCCGGACAATGTCAATCAGGATTGCTCTTACATTACCGATAATATCAATGCCGAAATGATGATAAAAGTTCTTATCTTCCGTAGCTATCAGAGCATCTATCAGATAGGGTGGTAGTTCGTGAATGGAAACCAGCTTGCGCCGTTCAAAGGCAAAGAGATATATCATTTTACCATTGCGGTCATAAACTTCAGAACCAGACCTCATGGTATAGTTTCTAAGCTCGCTCATGGGCGGCAATTCGTCATTATAAAACCAAAAAACGCCTACGATGATCCCAATTAAGACACACAGCCCAACCGCTATTCTCCGTAAAGCTACTTTATGTTGTTCCCAATAATTTAAATAGATTGTTTTGCCCATTCACCCATTCCTTGCATTCTCTGATTGAGCTCAAAGGTTATTAATCCAGTGATAAATCCGGTTCCTATCCCCACCAGCATCAATATGGGCAGGAGATAGTAAATGGAGTCTCGCGGAATAATCAGCCATCTCACAAAGAAGATCTGGATAACATTGTGCATCACCGCCCCAGCTATACTAATGCCAAAAGTGCTGAAACGAAACGGTGAAACAAACAATAGCCACATTACAAACAGTGACCCGATTCCACCTCCCAATGACAGCAAGGTGGCAGGACTCATCAAAGTCAGGCTGGCAAGCCCCCCGATCAGCGTCTTAGCAGTGGTTACGACCAATGCCATGACATATTCTTTCTGCATCAGCAGATAGACTACAACCACATTAGCCAGACCAATCCTCAGAAAGGGCAATGGTAGAATCCTCACTGCCATACTTTCCAAAAAATAGACTGTTGTGGCAACTGCCGTAAAGAAGGCAAATTGCATTATCCTGTTTGTCTTATATTTATCCATTCTTGGTCATGAAAATGGCTTTTACCATAACGTCAAGCTAAATGATTGCAGCCGTTTTAACAGCAATACCTTATCTTTTTCTTCATGAGAGTCTGCAGAGAGTTTTTAGAGACTCAGTCTCTGCAAACCCTCTTGAGAATCTGATGTTCAATAAAGATGGTCTATTCTGTTCAGAAGATGTTTTTTATCAGCAAATCAGGATCAAGGCGAAAGACAGAACCCTTACCTTCAAAAAAGTGATGTGCTCTGATCAGATGTATGTTTAATCCGGTCCATCGCAGTGTAACCCCGGTATTCAGATTAGTCAGGGTTGTGATTGTTTTCCTGTAAAGTCCCGGATGACTGAAAGGACAGGGCAATTTTCCACGCGTAATCTCTGTCTCCACCTCATATATATCATCAATAATGACAGGACCTTGGAAGCTTTCATAGGTTGAAGTGGTAAAATATTCCAGTCTGTCGGCAATTTCTTCAGCGCTGACTCCATAGGCAACCATCACAGACTCGTCCGCTTCTATAATCTCATGATAGTGGCGTTCGTCTAATCCCAGAAAGCCACTCAGGGTGATGACTCCGGGCTGCATCCTGGCAGCGATTTTTTCTTCAAGGGGTGTCTGTTTCATCGTAACCTCATTACTAACTGATACAGATTGGAATCAACCAAAGCTATCAAAGTATATCTTGTTATCAGGAACCCCCAGGTTACGCAGCTCCTTACGACAGGCTTCCAGCATACCTGGGCTTCCACACATATAGGCTTCTGTATTTTGGGGATCGCGCAACACTTCTTTGATATAAGGCATGATATATCCACTTCGCGCACAATACAACCCCGCATCATCACATTTGGAAAGAACAGGAATATACTGAAAATCAGGGAAAACATGTTCAAAACCCTTGAAAAGTTCTGTCAGGTAAAGGTCTTTTTCAGTTCGTGCTCCGAAGAAATAGGTCATCTTACGGTTAGTCCCGACCACCTGCAAGTGTTGCAGCATTGATTTTATTGGAGCTTTGCCGCTTCCACCCGCAATAAAAATCATATCCGCCTGGGTATCCCTGATATAGAAATCACCAAAGGGACCGGTAAGGTTGACTTCTTCTCCCACTTGCAAAAAATTGTGCACCCAGGTCGTGCAAATCCCTTCCGGAACAAGACGAATGATTAACTCCACCAGAGTATCATCTTCTGGTTTGGATGAGATGGAATATGCCCTCACAGTAGTCTGCTTGATTTTACCGTAAGGTTTGGTCTCCAACTGCACATATTGCCCTGCTTTAAAATCTATCTTGGCAGGTTCCTTCAGACGAAACACGACAGCTTTTATATCGTAAGTAAGATCTGTAATGGACTCCACTACTGAAACGAATTTTCTTATATTGAAGATGGATTCGGGGATGTGGATTTTTATATCTGATTTGACTTTGACCTGACAGGCAAGGCGTATATTATCCTGTTGCTCTTTAGGGCTGAGTAACGGTTTTTCGGTCGGGAGTAAAGGTCCTCCCCCCTCAGCAACTTTGCATTTACAGGCTCCGCAGCTTCCTCTGCCCCCACATGCCGAAGCCAGATAAATCTGCTGGTCATTCAGAGTATTCAAAAGAGAGTTGCCGCCTTTGACCGTGATTTGCTTTTTATTATTGATATCGACAACGCAATCTCCATATGTGTTCAAATACTTCTGGGCAAAAACCAGAATCAAAGCGAGGAATATGCTGATTGCCGCTGAAGCTCCAATATCGCTTATAATCTGTAACAACATATATCCTTAATCCTTACTGAACATTCACAATGCCGGAGAATCCGACAAAAGCCAAAGCCATGATCCCAGTAACTATCAGGCTTATACCTGGACCAACCAGTCCCGCTGGTATCATTTTATCTTTTATACGGGTCCTTATTCCTGCTAACATAAGTATGGCAAGCATCCAGCCAATGCCGCTCCCCGTAGCATAAGCTATTGTTTGCAAAAAGTTGTATTGCCTGATAATCATAAACAGGGCTACACCGAAAATGGCACAATTGACTGTTATAAGCGGAAGGAATATCCCTAGTGTATAATACAAAGTTGGTGTAAAACGCTCAATAATCAGTTCCAGTAGTTGCACAGAGGCGGCTATCACAATAATAAAAATGATGTATTGTAAATATACAATATGCAGCGGAACCAGCAAATAATAATATACCAACCAGTTTAATGCACAAGTAATCGTTAGGACAAAGACAACTGCAATCCCCAAACCAAAGGAAGATTCCATTTCTCTGGAAACAGACAGATAAGAACACATCCCCAGAAAGTTGGTCAAGAGCACATTACTTGTAAAAATGGCTGCCCAAAATAAGATGAATGGACTGATATGCATCCCTATGCTCCTAACTAGTCTTAACTTTATAATACTTGTCGTTGATAAACCAGATCATGGCTGCCAAAAGGAAAAATGCACTGGGAGCCATTACCATGATTGACCATTTTATCCACCAGGTTCCCAGTATCTGTATCCCAAACAATGAGCCGAAGCCAAACAGCTCACGCACACAGGATATTGCCAATAAAACAAGTGTATATCCCAAGCCTGCTCCAATTCCATCAACAACTGAATCGAGAGGAGGATTTTTGGCAGCAAAGGCTTCTGCTCTTCCCATCAAAATGCAGTTTGTAATGATCAACCCTACATACGGGCCAAGCTGTTTACTAACGTCTGGCAGGTTTGCCCTCAAGTAGATATCAACAATAATCACATATGCACCAATAATCAAAACCTGTGCCATCATTCGCACACTGCGTGGAGTGTATTCCCTGATGGCGGAAATTGTTAAATTGGCGAAGATCAGGGAAAAAGTGACTCCCAGTCCCATGATTAAGCTATTAAGCATCAGGTTTGTGACTGCCAGAGATGAACAAATGCCCAGAATTTGCTTCCACACAGAGTTTTCCCGGAAGGCGGCATTCATGAATATATCTTTTCTTTTCATCCTGACCTCATTTGGCTTGTGGTTCAAAAGTTTGAATTATCTGACTAGCAGCAGCTTCTATAATCTTGAGAACACTGACACTGGTAATAGAAGCTCCTGTTATCTGCCGAACCTGCAGATCATTGCTGACAGCCTCTTCGGGAACCAAATCAAAGTGAGTTGCCACCCCATCTGTAATCAAAGCTTTACCTGAAAACTGACCCTTAAACCAGGATTCTTCTACTCTGGCTCCCAAGCCGGGTGTCTCCATCTGATCATATATCGTGAAATTTATGATGCGCTGGTAATCAGGAGTAACAGCAATCAACCCACGCATAGTGCCCCAGAGACCACTGCCGCTTATGTCAAAGCAATAACCGAGGATGTTGTCTTCGACAGTCTGAACCCTATAATATTTAGAGTCAATAGTCCTGGCGGTCTTGATAGGTAATTGCATTTCTTGTATATATATTGGTCATAGTTTTCTTGCACTTTTGCTCTGTCTGTAAAGGAACTGATTTCTTTCCCTGTCAAAGTGGAAAGTGTGTCAGCGAAAAGTGTAATTATCTGCAATTGATATGTTTGCCTCTTGTATTGTTCAATACCCTTTTCTGTTGACCTGTAAAAAACAGAAAGCAATCCGACAAAGACAACAGTTATGGAAAGCATGAAAAGGATGGGATAAATCGGTTTGTCCCGGAAAGAAACTAGTTGTTCACTCATGCTTTCACCGCCTTGGTTTTGGGCAGAATCAAGTTATCTATCACATACTCAATCAAAGGCATAAAGGCATTTGTCAACAATATTGCAAACATCATGCCTTCGAAAAAAAGTGAAAATCTGCGGATAAAAACAGTCAGAAAGCCAATTAACGCACCATAAATCCAGATTGCATACTTGCCTTTTGCTTGCGAAACCGGGTCGGTTGTCATAAAGACAGTTCCAAACAAAGCTCCTCCAGCCGCAAGACTAAGTAAGATGTTTTGCTGCGGGAAAAAGATGAAATTGCATAAAACCAAACTGATTGCAGTAGCAGCCATAGGTTGCCACTTAGCCGTTTTGGTGATTAACAGATAAATGGCTGCAAGAACTATCAGGATAGCACTGGTTTCTCCCAAACTGCCAGGTATAAATCCTATTAAGGCATTGCCGAGCGAATATTCGGTTGCTCCGCCCTGCCTGATTTGTCCAAGAATTGTGGCTGAAGTTCGCATCGCTGGCTCTGCAGTCCATCTTACCAATCCCCCTGGAAAATCCTTCAAGAGATATGGCTTGAGCCAAGTAACTGTCATATGTTGTGGAAAAGAGATGTAGATGAAAGTCCTGCCTACAATTGCGGGGTTGAAGACATTCAGACCAAAACCGCCAAACACCATCTTACCAAAAAGCACGGCTACAAAACCCCCTACCGCACCCATCCAGAGGGGTAAAGTCGGAGGCAGAGTCAGCGCCAGCAAAGTTCCGGTCACCAATACAGCCATTGAAACCTTGCCATTCTTTTTCTTCACTATAATTATGTATTCTGTCGCAAAGGCTGCCAGGTTGGTCACCATGACCAAAGCAAATACCTTCCATCCAAACAAATAAATACTGAATAGCAGGATCGGAATAAGTGAATAAAGCACCCGATTCATGACAGGCTGCTTCAATAACCTATCCCGCATTACTCTTAAGTATATCATTTCTTTCATTCGAATATTGCTTTTCCATTTATGATTTTTGTCAATCCAAAACTGCAAGTTGATGAAAACCTGCTTGACTAAATCCATTGTTTTCAGATAAAGAACTTCAGGGAAAGATTAGCGTGAGAATGAAAATTGATTTGTTGTTAACTAATATCAAAGAACTGGTTTGTGTTTCCATTGAAGGTAAACCGCTCAAGGGGAAAGCTATGTCGAGTCCTGATGTTTATCAAGGACAGGCTGTAGCTGTTCATCAGGATAAGATTATCGCCATTGGGGAAACAGACAGTCTTTATAAATCTTATGAAGCTGACATCATTCTGGATTGTTCAGACAGAGTAGTTACCCCCGGATTTGTAGATCCGCACACACATCCAATCTTTTTGAAGACCAGAGAAAATGAATTTGAACAGAGACTTCAAGGCAAAACCTATGTAGAAATCTCTCAGAGCGGCGGCGGCATCAGATCAACCATTCACACCACTAGAAATGCTTCTGTTCTCGATCTATACAAACTCGCTGCCCAAAGACTCGAGCGAATGCTGCGCCAAGGCACGACCTCTCTGGAAGCTAAAAGCGGGTATGGACTGACTACAGAATCAGAACTGAAACAACTAGAAATCATCCGCCAACTTTCTGACCGACTGCCTATAGACATTGTAGCTACTTTTATGGGAGCTCACGAATACCCCCAAGAATTCAAAGACAATCATCAGGCTTACATCGACATACTCTGCAAAGAAATGCTTCCTGCTGTAAAACAACAGGGCATTGCCGAATACTGCGATATATTTACTGAAGCTCATGTATACAATATAGATGAAAGCCGGCAGGTGCTTACCAATGCAAAAAGACTTGGTTTTCGGCTCAAAATGCATGCTGATGAGATTGAGGCAATGGGAGGCGCAGAACTGGCTTCTGAGCTGGGTTGCGTTTCCGCTGATCACTTGGGTATGACATCTGATGTTGGTATCCAAGCTTTGCAGAAAGCCGCAGTAATTCCCGTCCTGCTCCCTGCAACCTTGTTTTCCCTTGGCAGTAAAACATATGCCAGGGCTCGCGATATGATTAATGCAGGTTTACCTGTAGCATTGGCAACCGACTTTAATCCCGGTAGTTGCAATTGCGACTCGCTACCTTTGGTCATGACTATAGCCTGTCTGCAAATGAAGATGCTGCCTGCTGAAGCTTTGACAGCCTGCACCATCAATGCTGCAGCAGCAATAAATCTTGAGCACAAGGTTGGCTCTGTCACTGTGGGGAAACAGGCTGATCTATTGATATGGGATATCCCTTCTTATAAATACATCCCATACCACATGGGCAGTTCCTATCCGGAAACCGTCATAAAATCGGGCAGGATAGTGACCTTTCCACTTAATTCAACTGATGGTCAGTAATCAATAATATGGATAAAGAGCACGCTGCCTTTACATACGAAATAGCTGATACAATTGCCCGCACTCAAAATTATATCCTCAGAACAGCTCTGCGTAAAGAGACGGGCGAACTCGTCGTAGTCAAATCACCAGCTTTGGGCAGGGAAAAAGACGCGCAGATGCGCAAGCGTTTTCTGCTCTATGCCAGAAATATGCGTATGCTTGACCACCCCAATATACGTAAAGTGCATGAAATTATTGAAGAAGGAAACAGCGTTCATCTGATTGAAGACTATATCGAAGGTCAGACTCTGGCTGAATATTTCCGCCATCCCAATAAGCTTACTCCCCTGGAACTTGTTACAGACTGGGCTTATCAAATCCTGAACGCTCTGCAGTATGCTCATGCCAAACGTATTGTCCACGGTCAGCTTAATCCTGACTGCATTTATATTACAAAGAATAATGTGATTCTGCTCGATGGCTTTGGTAAAGCGCCAGCTACCTATATCCGGATTGAGCAGACAAATCTCCAAAACCATCCGGTCTACTATCTTGCTCCGGAGCAGTTGGAAACTGAGACTAAAACTGTCATTTGTGACATCTATTCAGCCGGTGTAATCATCTATCAAATCCTGACCGGACGCTTGCCCTGGACAATTTCTGATCTGACCAATCCCATATTGTCAAAGGAAAAGACCCTTTCTCAGATGATTCTTGATCCATCCCTGTTTAACCAACAGGTTCCATTCTGGTTGTTTTCCGTGCTTCGAAAAGCTTTGCAAGTGCCGGGCATGAAGCGCTTTCAATCTGCAGATGAGTTTATTTCTGCAATTCAGGAACAAAAGGAGATTTCATCTCTGAACGCAGGCACAAGTATTACTTATGCTGTTGCTTCAGAAGAGACAGTGCCTGAAACGGTTGTGATAACTCCTCCTCCCGAGCTGGCTCTGGTATTAACTGATTTTGATGATTCAGAACCGTCTAAAGAAGAAGTGAGCGAGCCTGTCCCTTCCCCCGTCTTTGAAACTTTTACTCAGCTTACCGAGGATGAGGTTCATCCGCCGATTGAGATAGTCCCAACAGATGCAATGCTAGAACCATCTGAGCACACTGTGGTGATGCCTGATCTTTCTGCATTGGAAGATGAGCCTGATATATCTGACGACATGGCAGAAGAGGAGTTGAGCTTTGAAAACCTCCTGGATGAAGCTCAGGAAGAAAAGGCTCCGGAACTTGATGATACGGCTCTGCAGGCGTTGGAAGAAGAGCTGGAAACTATTCCGCAATTGCAGCTCCAGCCTTCTGTTACTCACCAGGAAAAACCATCCATTGCTAAGGACTATTCCGAAATCAAAGGGATAGAAACCATTTCCGAACCCGATGAATATGTCAAAGGCAGACCTGATAAACCCGGAAAACCTGTTGCCCTGCCTGTCATGCCTTGGGACAAACCTCCTCTAAGAAAACCAGAAGAGCCAGACAAAGCTGCTTTGGATAGCTCTGCGCAATATTCTAAAGTCGTGGAAAAACCGCAGCTGAAAATCTATCCGGTTTCGACTCCTTCTGATGAATTGCTGGAAGAGGAAATCAAACCGCTCAGCAAGACCTTCAAATACATTGCTTTGACTTGTCTTGTCATCATCCTGATACTAGTGCTCTTCGTACGGTCGCCAGACTCGAATGGCATTATGAACATGCCTGG
>DAHVPA010000046.1 GCA_027318525.1 Candidatus Cloacimonadota bacterium
GGATGGTGGTTGACACCTCCCAGGAAACGCACCGGGTCAACTTCATAATCGCTGGCATATTTGCGCAGGAAACAGGTCTCATTAACCTGGCAGCCGCATTCCAGACAACGCTCAGCTTCGGTCTTTGCCATGCTCTGTTCAAATCCGGTTTCCACTTCCTTGAAGGTGGATTGCGCTTCCCTTACTTCAATCTCGGGCATATGGATGCGCGGTCGGCAATCGAAGTGCTTGTATTCTTCAGGAGAGATTTCCTTGACCTTACGACCTTTCTTAGAATCGAAACGCGGTTTGGGAGACTGCAGCTTTTCGCCTTGCAGGAATTTGTCTATCATCTGGGCGGCAACCTTGCCGTCGGCAATGGCTTCAATCGCAGTAGCAGCACCTCGGCGGAAGTCACCTCCGGCAAAGACATTCTTCAGTCCGGTGAACATGTTGTCTTCATTCACAATGGCAGTGGACCAGCGGCTGATGGGAAAAATGGTGCCTTCTACATGATTTTCAGGCATGGCAAGTGCTTCTGTATCAGGCACTTGGGAAATGGCAGCAATGATGTTGTCAAACTGCAAGGTGAAGTATTCACCGGTGGGTTCGGGACGCCTGCGTCCGCTGCTGTCGGGCTCTCCCAGCTTCATCTTTTCAATCTTTACTTCTTTTAAGATACCGTTTTCGCCCATGTATTCCACAGGGTTTGCCAGCATATAAAACTGCACGCCTTCGTGTTCTGCAGCGTCAATTTCAAAAGGTTCCGCCGGCATTTCTTCTCTGGTGCGGCGATAGATGATGCTAACTTCAGCACCGAGGCGGACAGAGGTGCGGGCACAGTCTATGGCAGTGTTTCCGCCACCGACGATGGCAACCTTTTTACCCAGCTTGGGAGTGTTGCCCAAGGCATGGGCTTTGAGGAAATCCACACCCAAATAGCAGCCATCCAAATCACTGCCCTTCACAGGCATGGGGACAGCTTTCTGAGCTCCGATTGCCACGTAAACAGCATCGTATTTTTGGCTCAGGTCGTCCAAGAAGAAATCCTTGCCCATGCTTACGTTGTATTGTATCTTCATGCCATTGGTGCACATCAGGTCAATTTCCTTGTCCAGAATAGCTTTGGGCAATCTGTATTCCGGGATGCCATAACGCAGCCACCCGCCTGCAGCAGGCGATGCTTCAAACACATCCACTTCATAGCCGTTATTGGTTAGAAAATACCCGCAGGTAAGTCCGGAAGGTCCGGCTCCGATGATTGCTATCTTTTTGCCTTTGACGGGAAGTTTTTCCGGCACATAGGTCCAGTAGTCGTTCAAATCTTCATCTGCAGCATAACGTTTGAGCTGACGGATAGCAACGGGTTCTTCGACAAGTTGGCGCCGGCATTCCTTTTCACAAAAGGCGGGGCAGACACGTCCAATGGAAAGCGGCATGGGCAGCGTATCTTTTATGACTTTCACAGCATCATGATACTGACCGTTGGCAATCAGGGACACGTATGCCTGCACATCGACATGGTCGGGGCAGGCAATCATGCACGGGGCTTCGCAATCAGCATAGTGGTCGCTGACCAGCAGTTCCAACGCCATTTTACGTGCCTGGTGGATGTCTTCGCTGTCTGTGGTGATTTCCATGCCGTCAGTCAGGTAGGTTCCGCAGGAAGTGACAAATCCCCGGCGTCCCTTGACTTCGACAGCGCAGACCCAGCAGGAACCGTATGGCTTGAGTTCTTCATCGTGGCAGAGGGTGGGGATTTCAATACCTTGCTTATTTGCCAGGTCAAGGATGGTCATTCCGGTTTCTGCAGCTACTTTATTTCCGTTGAGAATAACTTCAATTTTTGGCATTTCCAGCTCCTATTCCTTGGTAATGGCATTGAATTTACAGGCTGCATAACAAGCGCCGCATTTGATGCACTTGTTCTGGTCAATGGTGTGAACCTGTTTGACGGCTCCGCTGATGCAGCCAACAGGGCATTTGCGGGCGCAGGCTGTGCAACCCACGCAGGTTTCGGGATTGACTTCATATTTAAGCAAAGCCGTGCAGCTATGGGCTGGACATTTCTTATCCACGATATGTGCGATGTATTCATCCCTGAAATACTTCAGAGTGGTTAAAACAGGATTGGGAGCGGTCTGACCCAATCCACAGAGTGAGCCTTTGATGATGTTGACAGCCAGTTGTTCCAGCTTGTCGATATCTTCCATCTCGCCTTTGCCTTCAGTGATTCGGGTCAGGATTTCCAGCATGCGCCGGGTGCCGATGCGGCAGAAGGTGCATTTACCGCAGGATTCGTTTTGAGTGAAGTTGAGGAAAAAGCGCGCAATATCGACCATGCAGCTGTCCTCATCCATCACGACCATACCACCGGAACCCATGATAGCACCGGTTTTGGTTATGGAATCATAGTCCACCGTTGTATCCAAAAGATGAGCGGGAACGCAGCCGCCGGAAGGTCCGCCCAGTTGCACACCCTTGAACTTCTTGCCGTTTTTGATACCTCCGCCAACCTTGTAGATAACGTCGTGCAAAGGCATTCCCATCGGGACTTCTATCAGTCCGCTGTTGACGATTTTGCCTGCTAGAGCGAATACTTTGGTGCCCGGGGATTTCTCTGTGCCAAATTTACGGAATGCTTTTGCGCCGTTGGTAATAATCCAGGGTATATTCGCCCAGGTTTCCACGTTGTTGATATTGGTGGGTTTGCCCCAGAGTCCGGATTCAGCAGGGAAGGGCGGACGTATGGTTGGCATTCCGCGCTTACCTTCAATGGACTGCATGAGGGCTGTTTCCTCACCGCAGACAAAGGCTCCAGCGCCTTCCTTAATATGCAGTTCACAGTTGAAACCGGTGCCCATGATATTCTTTCCAAGGTAACCTTTGGTTTCCGCATCTGCCAAAGCTTTTTTCAGATGTTTGATAGCCATGGGATATTCAGCGCGAACATAAAGATAGCCTTCGTCGGCACCCATAGCATAAGCGCCGATAATCATTCCTTCAATGATGGCGTGGGGGTCACCTTCCAGGGTGCTGCGGTCCATGAATGCGCCCGGGTCACCTTCGTCAGCGTTGCAGACCACGTATTTTTTATCATTTTTAGCATTATGGGCAAACTGCCATTTCATGCCTGTGCTGAAACCGGCTCCACCGCGACCTCTGAGTCCGGAGGCTTTGACTTCATCAATTATTTGCATAGGTTGCATCTGAAGCGCTTTTCTGAGTGCCTGATAACCGCCCTGCGCCTCATAATCTTCCAGGCTTTCGGGGTCGATAACACCGCAATTGCGCAGCACTATTCTTTTCTGGTTGGCAATCAGTTCGTTATGGACTGCCTCCTGGTGTTCATGCAGGATTATATTATTATATTCGAGTTTGTCATTGAGGTAGCCGTCCAGGACGTTTTGCACGTCGGCTGCAGTGACTTTTCCCAGCATTATTTTAGGTTTGCCTTCACCGGAAAGCTCCAGCACCGGCTCTTCAAAGCACATGCCTATGCAGGCAGTTTTTTCCAGTCGGATGGGCAGGCTGTTGTCGTTGATGACTTTCTGGAGCTCAGTCCAGACTTCGCCTGCTCCGGCAGCGATTCCGCAGCTTCCAAGACCGAGTTTGGCTATTATTTTTTCCATCTTTGCTCCTATGCCGAGAACTTTTTGAGCACAGCTGGAACCGTATCGGGCGTGAGTTTACCGAAGGTCTGGTCGCCAATCATAATGACGGGAGCCAGGGAACAACAGCCCAGACAGGCTACTTCCATAACTGTGAAAAGTGCATCTTCCGTGGTGTCGTCCGTGCCGTTCAGTTTCAGGTTTTCGCGGATGGCATTGAGAATACCGTTGGCTCCTGAAACGTGGCAGGCTGTGCCTTTGCAGACGCGGATAACGTATTTGCCCTGCGGTTTGAGACGGAACATGGAATAAAACGTTGCTACTCCGAAGATTTCAGCGGCTGGAACTCCGGTCTGTTCTGACACATACTTCATTGTGTCCTGACGCAGATAGCCTTCCAGGTTCTGAACATCCTGCAGGAGCGGAATTAACGCACCATGCCTGCCTTTGTAGCGAGACAGGATAGCGTCAAGATCTGCTCTTGAATTGGACATGACTACTCCTCTTTTTTCTTATGAATTATCTGTATTTCCTAACCTAACGCACGAGCCGAAAGCTGTTTTCCACTTGCCGATAGACTGCTTCTGCAGACAAAATCCATCTCCAGCTCAAGATGGCAAATTGTCTGTAATTGCCTAAATGTCAATGGAAATCTTAGACATCTGTCCATCGTTTGTGACAATTCTTTCAGCCATCAGGACACAGTTAGAGCCATCCCTTTACCAAATCTATATCAAAAGCATATCAAATCTATACCAAATGTATATCAAATGTATTCTTGAATACTTTTAATATACTTTTGTAATACTTTAGATACATATTTGGTCTGCTTTTGCATCTATGGTGGAAAGAGAGACAGAAAGGCAGGAGAAAGTGGCATATCGTCTGGAGGAAAGCGGGAGTTAAAGGATATTTTTGTAAGATTTGAAGGCGGAATTTTTCCCCTTTCTCTTGACATGCCCGGCGCACAGGATTAAATTGAAATCAGAATATTAGATTTGATACATGGAGGAAATTATGTTTTTAGGCGATCCTTACTTTATCCTGCTGATACCTGTAATGATTCTGGCTTTCTATGCTCAGGCAAAGGTGAAAGGCAATTATACGAAATACGCCAAAGTGGCAAACAGCACCGGCACTACCGGTGAGGAAGTAGCACGCACAATTCTGCAACGCAACGGACTGCAGGACGTCAAAGTATTGCCCGTAAAAGGCTTTTTGACAGACCATTATGACCCCCGCATCCATGAAGTGCATCTTTCCGAAGACGTATTTTACGGCAAATCCATTGCCTCTGTAGCTGTAGCAGCTCATGAATGCGGACACGCTTTGCAACACGCCACTGGTTACAAACCCATGCTGGTGCGCGCCAGCATTGTTCCTGTCGCCAATCTTGGCTCCTGGCTGGCTTTCCCGCTGTTTTTGGCAGGACTGTTTTTCCAGATGACAGGGCTGATGGACCTGGGGATAATCCTGTTTGCAGCAGCGCTGGTTTTTCATCTGGTTACGCTGCCGGTGGAATACAATGCTTCCAGCCGCGCTTTTGCCCAATTGCAGGATGGGATATTGCCTTATGACGAGGAAATGAAGTATGCGCATAAGGTGCTCAACGCCGCAGCACTGACCTATGTAGCATCGACTCTGATGGCGCTGGTCCAGCTCGTGCGCCTGATTCTGATCCGCGGTTCCAGAGATTAGATTTAGAGCAATGCCAGCCCCGCCGGCTCTCCCCCGCTTTTTGGCAACACCTGAATTGAGCAGACTGGCGCGGTGGATGAGGTTGCTGGGATTTGATACAGTGATTGCAGAATCCGGAAATCCGCAGCAATGGTTGCGTATCTGCAATCTGCAAAAGCGAATCCTGCTGACCAGAGCACGCAAATCAGACAAGCTCAAAGCCTTTGACAAAATTATCCTAATCTTATCCGACCGGCATGCACAGCAGTTGAATCAGATTATTACAGAGCTGCAACCCGGGGACTTTCATATCTTCAGCCGCTGCCTCTGCTGCAACCGTAAAGTATATCCCATCAGCAAAGAACTTGTTATAGACCGCCTCCCTCCTAAAGTAAGGGAACGGGCAGATCATTTCACCCATTGCCGCAAGTGCGGTAAAATATTCTGGAAAGGCACACATTTTGTGGCGATGCTGCAATTTCTTAGTAGAGAAATAGATGGACTGAAAGGCGCAAATCTAGAGGAATTTGTTTTGACAGAATTCTGCTGAATCCACAAGTTACCTGAAGAAGTAACTTGAAACTGGGAATTACTTTTCCTGAAAGGATAGCATAGATGTCATTTGTTCACCTGCACAACCATACACAATACAGTCTGCTGGACGGCGCTTGCCGGATCGACCGCATGATAAAACTGGCAAAAGAATATGAGATGCCGGCTGTGGCGATGACAGACCATGGCAATATGTTCGGCGCCATAGAATTTTATAATACAGCCAAAGCAGCCAAAATCAAACCCATCATCGGCATCGAAGCTTATATCATCAGCAAAGAATTCACAGATGAAAGTCATAAAAATGAGCGGCGCAACCACCTGATTCTGCTGGCGATGAATGACAGGGGATATCATAACCTGATAAAACTGACCTCCAGGTCATTTCTGGAAGGTTTTTATTACAAGCCGCGCATCAATAAGGCAATGCTGCAGGAGCATTCTGAAGGACTGATTTGCCTGAGTGCTTGCGTCAAAGGTGAAATCAGCCAACACCTCCTGACCGGCAATTATAATGAAGCAAAGAAATCTGCTCTGTGGTATCAGAAGCTGTTTGGAGACAGATATTACCTGGAAATCCAAAATCATGGTCTGGAAAATGAACAGACTGCCATGCCCCAAATCATCACACTGGCAAGAGAACTGGAGATTCCACTTGTTATAACCAATGACTGCCATTACCTGCAGCAATCCGACAGCGAAGCGCATGACCTTTTACTATGCATCCAAACCGGAAAAAACCTAAACGACCAGAACCGTATGCGCTACCTGACAAATCAACTGCATTTCCGCAGTCCGGAAGAAATGCGGCAGCTTTTTCCCGAAATCCCGGATGCTTATGAAAACACTCTGAAGATTGCCGACAGGATTGACCTCGAACTCAAGTATGAGAATTTTTTGCTGCCTTCCATAGAAACACCTCCGGAATATAAAGAAATGGGAGATTATCTGAGAGCGCTTTGCCTGGAAGGAGTCACGCAAAAATATGGTGCCCTGACAGATGAAATCAGATCCAGACTGGAATATGAGATGGACGTAGTGCATAAAATGGGGTTTGACGGCTACTTTCTGGTGGTGAAGGACCTGATTGACAATGCACGCAAAATGGGAGTGCCTGTGGGTCCCGGACGAGGTTCGGCTGCCGGCAGCATAATATCCTATCTGCTGGATATAACAAGAGTTGACCCCCTCAAATACAACCTGATGTTTGAACGTTTTCTCAATCCTGACCGAATCAGCATGCCCGATATAGATATCGATTTCTGCGCTCAGGGCAGAAGCAAAGTCCTTGATTATGTAGTCCAAAAGTACGGACGCAACAGCGTTACACAAATCATCACATACTCAACGCTTGGTCCCAAATCTGTCATCAAGGACGTTGCCCGGGTGATGGGAGTTTCTGCCACAGAAGCAAACCGTATGACCAAAGCCATACCAGGTAATGCCAAAACACTCGATGAAGCATTGCAGAAATCTGCCGAATTCACTGCACTGATGAACAGCAGCGATTTGAACAATGCGATTCTCAGGCACAGTCAGGTTTTGGAAGGCTTGGTCAGGCAGACCGGCATCCATGCAGCCGGAGTCGTTATTGTTCCTGGAGACCTTACAGATTATGTCCCGCTTGCAGTCAGCACCCAGAAAGATAATGAAAATGCCGTCCTGGTGCAATATGAAGGTAAGTGCCTGGAACAATTGAAGATGCTCAAGATGGACTTTCTGGGATTAAAGACCCTTACATTAATCAGCAAAACAATTGAGTTGATTGAAAACAGCAAAAACGAAAAGATACAAATCGAAACTCTACCACTGGATGACAAAGCCACACTGAAACTTTTAGCGCAAGGTCAGACAGATGGGATTTTCCAGTTTGAATCTGACGGTATGAAGAAATACCTGATTGATTTGAAACCAAACCAGTTTGAAGACCTGATTGCCATGGTAGCGCTCTACCGTCCAGGACCGATGGCATCGATTGATACATACATCAGACGCAAATACGGTAAAGAAAAAATCAATTACGACCATCCTCTATGCGAGCATATCCTCAAGGAAACATACGGAGTGACTGTCTATCAGGAGCAGGTCATGCAGATTTCACGGGAAATGGCAGGTTTTACGGGCGGACAGGCAGACTCCCTTCGCAGCGCAATTTCCAAAAAGAAAGCCGACCTGATGGACAAATTCCGTTTGGCTTTTAAGGAAGGCTCTCTGAAAAACGGCGTCCCGGAAAAAACAGTAGATAAAATCTGGGAAGACTGGACTGCTTTTGCTGAATATGCTTTTAATAAAAGTCATGCCACCTGTTATGCTCTGGTAGCTTACCAGACAGCCTGGTTGAAAGCGCATTATCCTGTGGAATTTATGGCAGCACTGCTTTCCCTGGAAGACAATCCGGATAAAATACCTTATTTTTTAGAGGAATGCAGACGCATGAAAATCAATGTCCTGCCGCCGAACATCAATGTGAGTGATTGTGAATTTTCTGTGTCAGGCAAGGAGATACACTTCGGTTTGCGCGCCATCAAAAACATCGGTGAAGCTGCAATGCGTTCACTGGTTGAAGAAAGAGACAAAAACGGCAATTTTAAGACAATCTTTGAACTATGCAAACGCCTGGATTCCATGGCAGTTAACAAGACAGCCCTGGAAAGCCTGATTGCATCAGGTGCACTGGATGATTTGGAAGGCACCAGGGCTCAGAAATGGGAAGCCATTGAGTCTGCTCTCGAGCATGGCAGTGACCACCAACGCGAATCGCGCCGGGGTCAGACCTCTCTGTTTGATTTATTGGAAGAAGAAGAGGAAAATTCATCCGCTTCCCCCAAACTGCCTGCTGTCGAAGAATGGCCCTATTTACATAAACTTGAGTTGGAAAAGGGTATGCTGGGGTTTTACCTCTCCGGACACCCACTGGAACCTCACAAGCATCAGATTGCTCTTTTAACCACCCCACGGGATAAAATGGACAATGGAACCGGCAAAGAAATCAGCCTGATAGGTGTTGTGGTAGAAATCACCCGCAAGAAAGACAGTAAAGGCAACCCGATGGCTTTTGTGGAGATGGAGGATATGATGGGACGGTTTGAAGTCTCATTATTTGGCAAGAATTATGAAAAATATGCCACCCAATTTGAGCCGGGAAAGGTTTATTTCGTATCAGGTTCGCGCTCCCAATACAGTGTAAATGAAGAAAAGTCGTTGAAAGTGTTGCCGCAAAAGGTGTATGCTTTTGAGTCACTGGCTTCTTGCTTGAAAGGAGATGTGATTGTGGAAGCAGATGAAATCGACATCACAGAAGAAATGCTGACACAAATAAAAAATATTAAGAATATGACAACAGGGCATTTCGGTTTAAAACTCATCATCCGCACCCGTCAGTATAAATCACTGGGGCTTATCCCGCAGAGTCTTAACTTTTTCCCTGAAGAGGACTTTGTCAGATGGTGTAAAGAAAACAACCTTAACATAAGGGCGGTGGTATCCAATGGCGAATAAAATCCTGATCCTTGCTGCATTGCTGCTGACACTCGGTCTGAAGGCACAGAATGTTTTTTATAATCAATATGGTGATTCGACAAGGATTTACATAGTAATGCCAGTCAGCGAGCTCAAATTATCTGATGAAGGCTCAACTGAATACAGACTGAGCTTAAATCTGCTGAACAGCAAAGGAAATTCATTGCATCAGAGCTTTGAGAGACTGCTGATTGATAAAGATAAAAACGCCTATGTCTCACAACCCCTTTTCACAATCACAAAACAGCTTGCTACAGGGAGTTATGCACTCATAACCAATCTGGAAAACCTCAGGTTTGGAGATAAAACAGAAAGAAACTACATTGTAAATATTGAGACAAATAAAAAGAAGGAGATTTTAACCGCCATAGTTTCGGAGAATAACGATTTTACCTTTCTTCCGGCTGATTATACAGAACTCAACCAGAAAGTAAGTGCATGCGGATTAATCCTGGATACCTTCTCTGTATGTGACAGTATAGTTTTAAAAGCCAATATAGATGACAGTTTGCACTATTTCCGCATTGAGAAGGACAATGGTTATGAATATGACCTGATGCATATCCTGGCTGGTGGTGTTATCCGCTCTCTGGAACTTATGTATTATACAGGAAATATAATAGCTTCCACCGATTGGCTATTCTATAAACCGGTTAACCGTTATAGTTCATTATACAGCTTGCAGGACC
The DNA here is from genome assembly GCA_027318525.1 of Candidatus Cloacimonadota bacterium. Taxonomy (GTDB): domain Bacteria; phylum Cloacimonadota; class Cloacimonadia; order Cloacimonadales; family Cloacimonadaceae; genus UBA5614. The sequence goes on from DAHVPA010000046.1 coordinate 10,028, forward strand.
AGCTTGGACAAATCAAATACATAGCCAGCCAAAACGAATGGAGACAGATAAAGAAAATCGCAGCTAAGAATGAATCGAAAGCAGTGGAGTATTTTTGGGACAGGCACGATACCACTCCGGACAATGCCATCAATGATTTTAGGGAGTTGTTTTATGGTAGGATATTGAAAGCTGATGAATTATTTACAATACATAAAAAAATGCCGGGTTGGAAATCAGACAGAGGCAGGATATTTATCAGAAAAGGACCTCCCGATGATATCTCCGAGGAAAACTTCCCCATAGGTCAGAAACCTTATATCATCTGGCGCTATTTCTCCGATAACACCATATACCGGTTTGTGGATAAATCCGGATACGGTAATTTCACACTGGAGGATGAATCTTATGAGTTTTAAATATGCCTTGCTAACATTGGTTTGGCTTAGCCTCAGTTTTTGCCTGGCTGCAGAAAGCAATCTTGGTGTGTTTGTCGATGTGAAGAGATTTTTAGATACCAATAAACAAACAGAATTCAATATTGATTATGAGATACCTTATAAAAACCTGCTGTTCAAAACCAGAGCAGGAGGTTACTTTGCAGAGTTAAAAGTGACTGTCAACTTTGCCTATCCAGACAGTGAGCAGTTTCAGCTCCTGGATGAATTTACCAACAACATAGGAGTGTCTAAAAAAATAGACCTTTCTTCTCCAAACAAATCCTATCTGGACAGAATCCCATTGACATTATCCAAATCCGGTTACCGACTCAGGATAAATTTTGAAGACATCAATGCCAGAAAGAGTTATACTTGGTCATACACTATGGAGAATTTGAAACCTGACGACCTCTGCAGTGATCTGGAACTGATCAGGATGATATCCTCCGAGCAGAATATGTATGCCCAAAAGTTTCTGCGAGATAGCAAACACTATATACCCGAGACCACAGGCATAGTCAACAAGAGCTCAGCCGATTCCCTGTTTATTTTTTGTGAACTCTATCTGAAGCCCGGTCTGCATGATTCTGCCTCTTTGGTAATCTCAAAAGACAGCACCGATGTTTTAATAGTTAATCAATTCAGAGAACAGTTTCAATCCGATAATCAGATAGTCTTCCCTCTGAACGTTGACAACCTGGAACCAGGAAAGTATTCTGCTACTCTAGCTCTGAAAAGCGAACAGGGCAGCTTCACTCGCTCGACATTATTTTATATAAGTGAACAGGTTGAAAGGCAATACTTTATCTT
>DAHVPA010000047.1 GCA_027318525.1 Candidatus Cloacimonadota bacterium
GGACTCCGGAATAATAGACCGTCGTGGTGAACTGCTGTCCGGTGCTGAAGCTGACAGGGATACTGATGATGCCGTTGGTGTGGGTGAAGGCGCTGACGGAGTCATTGACCAGCACCTGCGTTACGGCAAGCGTTCCGCCCATCAGCTCATATTTCATTTCAGTCAGGTTATTTTCCGCTGTGACATAGGCTTTAATATTGCCTTCGATAAAGTGGCTGACATCGTTGATTTTGATGGACTGGATATATTTGGTGATGTCAAAGCCGGTGAGTGAATCATAGCGTTCCACGCTCCGGGTGGAGGGCTCATCACTCCAGAACTTCTGCATGGAGTGCAGTTTGGGAACGATGCTCAGAAAAAACAGACAGCAAATAATCAGGGCAAGTGCCCGCAGTGCTTTATTCATAGTCTTTCCCCTTCTGATTTACAGCATAGAAATTTTGATAATCCAGTCAAGTATTTTGCATCTAACCATTTTGAAAGGATGAATCTTCAGAGAGTCTGCAGAGACTTTGCCTCTGCAGACCCCGGCTACAGTCTGAGCCGGAAAAGTGGCGCAGAAAGCCTTCAATTCCGCAAGCAAAGCGAAGTCAACTGCTGCATCCAAATCGGCAGATTGATTATTTTAATGGACAAACTACATAATATTATGATTTTGTCACAGACAATATATTTATCAGAGAAAAAGACGGGAGATTATGAGAGCAGCGCTCGCCAGAATCCGCAACATCGGAATCATTGCACACATTGATGCGGGAAAGACCACCACGACTGAACGCATCCTGTTTTATACAGGGTTTTTGCACAAAATGGGCGAAGTCCATGACGGCAACACCTTTACGGACTGGATGGAACAGGAACGCGAACGCGGCATCACAATTACAGCGGCAACGGTCGCCTGTCATTGGCAAAACAATCAAATCAATATCATCGACACTCCCGGACATGTGGATTTTACAGCGGAAGTGGAACGCAGCTTACGCGTCCTGGATGGCGCTGTGGGCATCTTTTGCGGAGTGGGCGGGGTCGAACCCCAATCCGAAACAGTCTGGCATCAGGCGGAAAGATACAACGTCCCAAAAATGGCTTTCATTAATAAACTCGACCGGTTGGGCGCAGATTATGAGCGCGTCATCGGCATGATTCATGAACGGCTAACCACCAAAGCTTATCCCATCAATCTGCCGGTCGGGAAAGAAGAGAATTTCTCCGGCATTATAGACCTTGTCAGAATGAAGGTCTGCAAGTTTGACCCCGATTCCCAGACTCCTTCCATCCTGGTTTCAGACATTCCGGAAGATTATCTGGAAAGCGCTCAGTTGCATAGGGAAGAGCTGATTGAAGCGGTTGCCGAGTTTGATGACGAGCTGATGACCAGCTATCTGGAAGGCGAAGCCATTGCGGACGATGTTCTGAAAAGAGCCATCCGTAAAGGCACGGTGCGTAATCAGTTTGTGCCTGTGCTGTGTGGCAGTTCGCTGAAGAATAAAGGCGTGCAACTGCTGCTCGATGCCATTTGTGATTACCTGCCTTCACCTCTGGATATCGGTTGCACGCAAGGTTTTGAGCCGGATACGCATGAACCCGTGGAAATACCCTGCGACCCCAAAGGTCCGCTGGTAGCGCTGGCTTTTAAGGTGCAAATCGATAAATACGTGGGCAAACTCATCTATATCAGAGTTTATTCCGGCTTGCTCAAAAAAGGGGACAGCTTTATCAACCGAACCACCGGGAAAAGAGAACGCGTGTCCCGAATTCTGCAGATGATGAGCAACCGTAAAAACGATTTGGAACAGCTCCACGCCGGGGATATCGGCGCGATTGTAGGTCCCAAGTTCACCGTCACAGGCGATACCCTGACTTCGGAGAATATGAACGTAATCCTGCATAAAATGCAATTTCCCGATACAGTTATCTCTGTTGCTATCGAACCCAAGACAAAAGCTGACCAGGATGCTTTGAAAGAAGCTCTGGCAAGGCTAGAGGAAGAAGACCCGACCTTCAATGTCCGCATCGATAAAGAGACGGGGCAGACCCTGATTTCAGGCATGGGCGAACTGCATCTGGATATCATCATCGACAGGCTCAAACGCGAATTCAACGTGCAGGCAAATGTCGGAGCTCCGCAGGTTTCATATAAGGAAACGATAACGAAACAAGTTGTAGCAGAAGAGGTATTCCAGCGCGATATGGCCGGCAAAGTCAATTATGCTTCCGTCAAGGTGCGTCTGACACCGGTTTCTTTGTCTAAATTGCCTGAAGGACAAAAGAATATGTTCGTCAATCAGGTGAAGGAAGAGATGATTCCTGCGGTCTATTGGAAAGCGATTGAAGAGAGCGCATTTAATTCATTGAACGATGGACCTCTGATTAATGGAAATGTCGAACGGGTGATGATAGAGCTGATTGGCGGGCAATATGACCAGGCGAACTCCAGTGAGATGGCTTTTCATATTGCCACCTCCATGGCGGTTAACAAAGGATTGCGGGAAGCGGAAGCTGTCATTATGGAACCCGTGATGCTGCTGACAGTGCTGACTCCGGATGAATTTGTGGGTGATATTATCGGAGATATCAATGCCAAACGCGGCAAGGTGGATGTTTTTCGCAGGCACAACGAATTTCAGCAGGAAATAGTGGCGGAAGTTCCGCTTTGCGAGCTATTCGGCTATGCCACGAGGATACGTTCGCTTTCGCAGGGAAGAGCTGTTTACACCCTCGAATTCAAGAAATATGAGATAACCCCTCCGAATGTGCAGAACGTTATCCTGAAGCGCATCAGGGGATATTAAAGCAGATTCCATCAAGCAAGGATTAAACTATCCCTTTATTCATATCTTAAAGCGTCAATCAGATTGAGATTCGCTGCTTTCTTGGCAGGATACCAGCCAAAGAAGATTCCTATCGCGCAGGAGAATCCGACAGCAAGAACTACTGACCAGCCATTCACGGAAACAGTCCAGTTTTGCGTGTGTCCCACCACATTGGCAGCTATGTAACCAAGCACAATTCCGATTATTCCGCCCAACAAACTGATGGAGATGGCTTCGATGATGAATTGGAGCAGGACGTCTCTTTTACGAGCTCCTACAGCCATGCGGATGCCGATTTCCTTGATTCTTTCCGTTACCGATACCAGCATAATATTCATGATGCCGATGCCTCCCACCAGAAGAGAGATTCCTGCTATGCTGGCGAGCAGTATGGTCAGCGTATTGGAAACAGATTCGGATGTCTCGGCGATATCAGTCTGCGAACGCACCCAGAAATCCTCTGATGTAGCGTCCCTATGCCTTTGCTGCAGGAGGTTGATAATATCCTGTTGCACATTGGGTATCATGTCCTTGGATTCGGCTGAGACATTTATCATCATCATCGGTCTGCGGTCACCCATAAATCTGGTTAAGACCATTGTGTATGGCGCAATGATGATATCATCCTGGTCATTACCCATCACATTCTGACCTTTGGATTTGAGGACACCCACCACCTTGACAGGCACATTACGCACCCGGATGACTTTGTCGATGGGGTCTTCATCCCCAAACAGATTGGTGGCGACGGTCTTGCCTATGACTGCCACTTTCATGCCGGAACGCACCTGGTTGGAGTTGAAGATGGTGCCTGCTTCGGTCTGATAGTCTCGGATATAGAAGTAATCAACATCAACTCCCATTACCTGGGTGCGCCAGTTTTGCGAACCATATTTAAGCTGACCCCAGGAACGAACAACTGCAGAAGCATAACGAACTCCCTGCACCTGTTCACGGATGGCTGACACATCTTCAATTTTAAGGAGAGTGCCGGTGCCGGCTTCACTGCGGGCTGTGGAACGGTTGCTTCCCCAGTTTGAGGAAATGGTCAGGACGTTGGTGCCCATACTGCTGATTTGGTCGTCTATTATCTTTTTTGCGCCTTGTCCGATAGCCAGCATAGTGATGACAGCAGCCACGCCGATGATGATACCGAGCATAGTCAGGAAAGTGCGCGTTTTATTTCTCAGCAAGGAACGGAGGGCGATTCTGATGATAGCTGTGATAGACATATTATTCCTCGTCTAGTGGGGGCAGTGCCATCAGATCTTCTGCAGCACTGCGAGGTTTGGGATTGACGATATCAGAACGAATCCTGCCGTCCCGGAAGGAGATTATCCTCTGGGCATATTGGGATATTTCGTTTTCATGTGTGACTAAAATGATGGTGATACCTCGTCTGTGCAATTCCTGAAACACTGCCATTACTTCCACGCTGGTGCGGGAGTCCAGGTTTCCGGTGGGTTCATCTGCCAGCAGGATAACAGGTTCATTGACTATGGCACGGGCGATGGCTACTCTTTGCTGTTGACCGCCGGAAAGCTGATTGGGAAAGTGGTGAGCCCTATCCTCGATGCTGACGTTTCGCATTGCTTTGAGGGCAAGCTCTTTTCTCTCATGATGGGTGAGCTTTGTTCTGTAAAGGAGCGGGAGCTCCACATTTTCATAGGCAGTGGTGCGCGGCAGCAGGTAAAATGACTGGAAGACATAGCCGATTTTCTGATTGCGCAGGTGTGCGAGTTCCTGCTCCGGAATATCGTGAACGTTGATTCCGTCCAGGACATAAGAGCCGGCAGTCGGTTTATCCAGGCATCCAATCAGGTTCATGAGCGTTGTTTTACCGGAACCGCTGGCTCCCATTATGGCAATGAATTCTCCTGCTTTGATATCAAGGTCCACCCCGCGCAGGGCATGCACTTCCACATCACCCATGGTGTAGACTTTGGTGAGATGCTCGATTTTTACTAAAATGTCAGCCATTCCGCATACCTTTAATGGGGTCTGAACCCGCCTCCGGGAGCGAATGCAGAGCCGGAGTTATTGTTTTGATTTGCATTTTTATAGTTGACGCCGGTGATAAACTGCTGTCCTTCCCTGAGTCCTGATATGACCTGGATGTAGGTGCCATCGGATAATCCGGTGACAATCTGCAGGGCTTTAGGCTTGCCGTTTTCCAAGATCCAGACACGTCCGGGGCTGGTTTTGTCACTATCGGAAGCTTTGCCTCCAAAGCTGATTTGTCCGTTTCCTGCTTCCGGATTGGCGGGATTGCCTGCAGGGTTACCGGGACGGTTTTGTCGCATAGTCTGGAAGAACTTTTTTCTCTGCTGGGGAGACATTCCTGCCAGCTTGGCTTTTATGCTGTCGGGAAGATTACCGCCAGACCTGGATTGGCTGAGATTGGAAGGATTGGGTGAGGCATCAGTGTTGCGCAGATTGGCGTTGTTGCCATTTCCTTGTCTGTTTCCCCCAAAAGACCTTCTGGACATACTTTCGTCCCATTTCAGACCGAATTGTTCCCACAGCTCTTTACTGGGTTTGAAACGGACAGCTGTTTCAGGGATGCGCATGACGTTGTTTTTCTCCGTTACAACAATCGTGACATTGGCTGTCATACCCGGCAGCAGTTTGAGCTGAGGATTTTCCACATCGATGATGACGGAGTAAGTCACGACGTTATTGGCTGAATTGGGGCTGAGCCTGACCTGATTGACTGTGCCTTCAAATTGCTCATCCGCAAAAGCATCCACTGTAAACTCAACCGGCAGTCCGACTTTGATTTTGCCGATATCAGCTTCATCCACGTCTGCATAAATCTGCATCTTGCGGAGGTTGTTGGCGATGATAAAAAGGGTGGGGGCATTCATGCTGGCAGCAACGGTCTGACCTTCTTCCACACTGCGGGAAATGACCACTCCGTCAATTGGGGAAGTGACAATGGCGTTTTTCAGATTCTTGTCAGCCCGTTTCAAGGCTGAGCGCGCATTTTTCAGGGTTTGGACAGCCTGGTCATATTTATTCTGGGCTTTCTGCAGGTCATAGGAAGTTCCCATGCCTTTCTGGTTGAGGTCTTTTTGCAGGTCTAGGTCAAGCTTGGCATCGCTGGCATTGATTTGAGCTTTGGCAACATCTGATTGAGCAGACTCCAGGCTCGATTCGAGGTTTTCCGTATCCAGCCGGGCAAGGACTTCGCCACGCTTGACGGTGTCGTTAAAATCCTTAAAAATCTTATCAATGGTGCCGGAAATCTCTGTGCCCACTTCCACCTGGGAGGAGGCTTTCAGAGTGCCGCTGGCTGTGACTTCTTCCCTGAGGCTGCCCTGGGAAGCAGTGTCCAGTCTCCATTCGGGTTTGCTCTTTTGTTTTTTATAAATCGTATATCCTGTCAGCACAAGTGCGATAAGTAATACCGGGATGCCAATTTTGAGGGCTTTTTTCATGTTTCCGTCCTGAATGCTATTTATTTTTTTGTTATTCATATCCAATATCAGGGTGTGATAATTCTCTTCAATCAGAAGCGAAGTAATCGTCAATCAAAACCTGTCTGTTTGTATTACAGCTTAATCAGCTCATTCCTGCATGAATTCTTTTGCAGTCCATTGATTATGCATCTCAGCAGGCACTTTTCAGGAGCAACATCTGAGGAGGGTCTGCAGAGACCAAGTCTCTGGAAAGTCTCTGCAAACCCTGAGCCTGGATTGAGAAAATTGACTGCTTGAAAAGACGACAAAATAAGTCGGCAGGATAAATCCTCTTGACAAACTGACATAAATAAAATTATAATGGATATGACTTGATTTTCACTTTGAGGTGCTTACAAAAAAATTATACGGGGAGGTCGTTATGAACATCGAGCTGACTTATGAAAACAGGACTGCCAAACTCAAGATAGAAGGCATCCTGACCAGTGACAATGCTTTCCTGCTGCAGGAAAAGCTCAATGAAGTAATCAACAGCGAAGCCAATTACCTCGAACTGGATTTGCTGGAATGCCGCAATATCAGCAGCACAGGCATCGGCAAAATCCTCCTGTTTTACAAGGATTTCATTGCCAAAGGCGGCGAGATTGAAGTGGTGCGCAGTTCGCACGGTGTGTATGAACTCTTTACAATGTTGAAACTGAATCAGCTCTTCACGGTTAATCTCGGATAGGGCATGAACGACAAAATCCGCATCCTGGTGTGTGATGACAGTATCAGTCTGGTGGACGGACTGGTCCGCATTCTCCAGGTATCCGGATATGAAGTTGACCCTGCCTATAACGGGCACGATGCTCTGCGCAAGCTCTCCGTCAAGGAATACGACCTCGTATTGTCAGACATCGAAATGCCCAGCATGAGCGGACTGGAACTGCTGGAATATGTCCGCCACAATTATGACAAAATCTCCTTTATCCTGATGACAGGCTATCTGGAACAGGATTATTTCATCAAAGCCATCCAGCTTGGCGCCAGCGATTTCATCCGCAAACCCATCGATACAGACCACCTGCTCAAATCCATCCAGCTTCAGGTCAACAAGAAAAAGGAAGATGTCGATTTCCTCAGCGTCAGCGACAAAGTCAGTCTGCTTGACCTCAAGTTTTCCCTGCCCTCGCACATGTTCCGGCAGGTGGATTTCATCCAGATTTTTACCAAGTTTTTTGCCCAAAACCTCAACCTGTCCAAAACCGTCAGCAATGAACTGCTCCTCTGCATGGAGGAAATGCTCTATAACGCCTTTATTCACGGGACACTGAGGCTCAACCTGCAGGAACGCACCCTCAGTTATGATGAATACAAGGACGTGATTTACAACAAGCTGAAGGAAAAGGACATTGCAGCCAAAAAAATCCATATCCGCCTCTCAGTCAACCAAACCAAGCACGTTATCATCTTTGAAGTAGAGGACGAAGGGCAGGGCTTTGATTTCAAAAGCTGGCTCAATAAACTCAAAACCTCGGACGGTATCCGGCTGGATGAATACGGACGCGGAATCTCCATCCTCTTCCATCTGTCGGATAAAGTCTCATTCGGAAAAGGCGGCAGACTCATCAGAGTAGAGAAAAAATTCGCCAATGCCGGATGAAAAAACTGTTAGTATAAAAGACCTTCTTAACCAAATCAAAGACAATAACCTGAACAGCAGGATTGGCTCAGACAGGCTGTTGTATCTGCTTTCTTACATAACAGGTTTACCTGTGCCTCAACTTTCCCTCTACAAAGAAAGGCAACTCACCGGCTCTCAACTTGATTTCTGGAACAGGGCGGTCTGCAGATTGGCTGCCGGTGAACCGGTACAGTATATCACAGGCTCGGCGGCTTTCTACGGACTGGAGCTGGAAGTAAGCCAGACAGTCCTGATTCCACGTCCAGAAACTGAAGGGTTGGTGGAGTGGATTACTGCAAGTGAACAAGGTAAACTCCAGGTGCTGGATATCGGCACCGGAAGCGGAGCCATAGCCCTGGCGCTGAAAAAGCAAAAGCCTGAGTTCAAGCTCTGGGCAACCGATATTTCACCCTGGGCTATTAAGCAAGCTGAAGCCAATGCAGACAGGCTTGCTCTAAAGGTCACTTTTATCCAGGCAGACCTTTTTCCCTCACACCCGCAACGCTTCGATTTAATTGTGTCCAATCCCCCCTATATCAGCCCGGCAGAATATAACAAATTAGCGGAAGAAGTGCGATGCCATGAACCAGGGCTGGCTCTGTTGGCTGAAAACAGAGGCTTGGAATATTACGAGCGGATAATCCGGCTGGGACGAAAACACCTCTTTCCGAACGGTAGAATATATCTGGAAATCGGGGAAACTCAGGCACAAGCTGTATCCGGACTGGCTCGCAGAGAAGGTTATTCCCTGATAGAACTGAAGCAGGATTTGACAGGTCGGGATAGGTACCTGCGCATTTCCTGCTAAAGATATATTGACAAAAAAGGCTTGTTCTGGAATGAACTGCCTCAAGAGATAAAGGAATTCAGGAATAAACTATGGACAGATTCATCATCGAAGGGGGGCATCCCCTGCATGGAACAATTCAGGTAAGTGGCGCAAAAAACGCTATTCTTCCGGTTATGGCAGCAGCTTTACTGGCACCCGGAAAATCAGTCCTCTCCAATGTCCCCAACCTTATAGACCTTAAGACCATGGCGCACCTGCTGCGTATTATCGGAGCCAGGGTCGATATGGTTGAGGACAAGCTGCATATAGATTCAACCGATGTGTGCTATTGTGAAGCCCCTTATGAACTGGTCAGCAAGATGCGTGCTTCCATCTATGTCATGGGACCGCTGTTGTCAAGATTGGGAGAAGCACGGGTTTCTTTTCCCGGAGGCTGCGCCATTGGCACCAGACCTGTGGATTTGCATCTCAAGGCGATTGAAAAGCTGGGTGCAGAAGTCAACATCGAACACGGATATATCCATGCCAAAGCAAAAAAGCTTAAAGGTGCTGCCATCCATTTTGAGAAGTCCTCTGTGGGAGCTACCATCAATACACTGATGGCTTGTGTCACTGCTGAAGGCGAGACGGAATTGCTGAATGCTGCCATGGAGCCGGAAGTTGATTCCACCATAGATTTCCTCAATGCCATGGGTGCCAAAATCACAGGCAAAGGCAGCACTCACCTCGTCATCAAAGGCGTTGATGAGCTGTTCCCGGTGGGGATGGAGATGATTTCTGACCGGATTGAAGCAGGCACTTTTATGATTGCCGGTGCCATGAGCAGTGAACCCTTGACTGTAGCAAACTGCCAGCCGGCGCATCTTGAGGATGTGATTGCCAAACTGCGTAGCGCAGGATGCGAGATTATTACCACAGATACGACTATTACCGTCAATCCGCCCAAGGTGATAAAGCCTGTTAACATCACAACCCTGCCTTATCCCGGTTTTCCTACCGACCTGCAGGCGCAGTTCATGGTTCTGATGGCTCTGGCAGATGGCGTCAGCATCATTACAGATACCATTTTCCCCGACCGTTTTATGCATGTTTCCGAACTCAACAGACTGCAAGCCAACATCAATCTGAATTTGAATATCGCCACTGTCCATGGCGTTAAATCCCTGGGTGGTGCTGAAATTATGGCAACCGACCTGAGGGCAAGCGCAGCACTGGTTTTGGCAGGGATAAAAGCTGAGGGCGAAACGATTATCAACCGCATTTATCATATCGACCGCGGCTATGACAAGATTGAGGAAAAGCTCAATTCTGTCGGTGCGCGCATCGTTAGAGACAGTGCCTGAAGCAGGAGAAAAGCATGAATATACTCGTAACAGGCGGTGCCGGATTCATCGGTTCACACTTGTGTGAGCGTTTGGTCAAAGCCGGAAACAAGGTTACTTGCTTTGACAACTTCAATTCGTTTTACAGCCCTGTCAGTAAGAAAGCCAACCTCTTCGAGCTGATAGGTCATCCGGATTTTACGCTGATTGAAGGTGATATCCGATTTGCGGATGAGCTGGACAAATGCTTTGAAAACGGAGAGATTGACCTGATAATCCATCTGGCTGCCATGGCAGGCATCAGACCCTCTCTGGACAATCCGGAACTTTATGCGGATGTCAACATCATGGGAACGCACAAGGTGCTGCACATGTGCCAGAAGCACCAGGTCAAACACCTTATCTTTGCGTCCTCCTCATCTGTTTATGGCAGCAAGCAGGGCGGAGCTTTTAAGGAAGATGACGACCTGGGCAAACCTGCTTCACCCTATGCTGAAACCAAACATGCGGGTGAGATTCTCACCTGGCTGTGGCAAAACGATATGCAAATCCCGGTAGTGGTGTTGCGGCTATTCACAGTTTACGGTCCCAGACAGCGTCCAGACCTGGCGATTCACAAATTTGCCAATCTGCTGTATGACAATAAACCGATTCCCATCTATGGCGATGGTTCCACCAGCAGGGATTATACCTATATCGACGACACTTTGGACGGGATAGAAAAGGCAATGGAGTTTATTCAGCAAAACTCCGGATACCACGTTTTCAATCTGGGTGAATCACGCACCATCAGACTGATAGACATGGTGCACGAACTGGAGCACGTTACCGGCAAGAAGGCAGTACTAGATTGGCAGCCCCTGCAGGAAGGAGATGTGCCCTATACCTGTGCCGATATTTCCAAAAGCAGGGAACTGCTGGGATACAATCCACAGGTTGAGCTGGAAGAAGGCATCCGCCGTTTTATCCATTGGTTTGAACAGAACAGATAAACCCCGGAACCGCCGGTTATCCGCCTACCTACTGGTTAAGGATTATCTGATTTTACCTCTGCATTTGGTTCGACATATCTCATAAAAACATCATAGAACTGCGGAGCCAGACGGGCAGGCTTTCCCTCATAGGCAAAGACTGCGGTCAGTTTTGCCATGAAGCAGAGCTCTCCTGCCGGATTATAAATCTCCTGAATCCAGTCGCCTTTGACGCGGTTCATC
>DAHVPA010000048.1 GCA_027318525.1 Candidatus Cloacimonadota bacterium
TCTCCGGCTCCCGAAGGTACCGGGATAATCGCCGGAGGAGCTATGAGAGCAATTTTTGAATTGAGCGGTATTAAAAATGTATTATATTCTTCTTCGCCTGCATCAGAACCTCCGGGATCGCAAGAAAAATCCCTGATTTTCCCGACGTCGAATCCGGCAGTCCAGATGTAGTAAAACCTGCTGTTTTTCCTGACCTTAAGATTTATCCCGGCATAACTGGTAAAGTGCGGCAAGGACATGTATTCCAGATTCAGATAGTGTTCCAGGTTGGGATAAGCTGATTTATAGATGCGAAATCCCAGTGAAGCTCCGCTCACAATTCCCAGGTTGGCAGAGAGGTTGATATTTCCCGGAATTACAAGTGCAGGTATATCGGTATCCTTCGCCTCCGATGCAAAACAGGCAAACGGTATCATTATTACAGCAACTATAATCAGGGAAAGGTATACACCACTTAATTTCACTATTTTCTACTTCTTGAATACCCTGTAGGCAATCCATCCGGCGCACAGCGCGACCAGAATCCACAGCATCGGGTTATGCGAAATCACAGCAGAATAAACCAGTAACACCAAAACCAGTATGTAGATAATCAAGAGCGGGAGTTGCATTTTTCCCATATAAAACTCCTTTTATACTAAAACACAAACCTGAATAACAGCGCCACCAGCAAAGAACTGACAAGTCCCAGCAGAAAAGGCTGGCGGGTTTCTGCATTGAACACGCGCAGGAGGGTGTAAACGGGTGCCAGAACAAACCAGATTACCTGTATCCAGGCCCAGACTTCACCCGAGTAGAGATAGTGCTTGTCCAATATCAGCAGCATCCAGAAAATCCCGTTGATGATAAACGAAAAGATGAAGTGCCGGATGTCGCTTTTCATATCTGAAACACCCATTTCAAGAAGACTACCAGCAGAAAGGCTGCAAAGAAACCGAGGTTGCTGATAATGCCTCCGTCAATCTCGTCCATATCGTTTATTTTTATATAGCTAAAGGCAAATATGAGATACGCAACAAAGAGCAACACCCACCAGCTCATCAGGAAGCCCCAGATATTGAACACGCTGAATTTGTGAAACACCAGGGACAGCACCCAGAAGATAAGGCTAAATCCAAAGGAAACACTGAATAATACCTTAGTTTGTTTGCTCATCACCAACCCTCTAATTCAGCAGTTTAATTACAGCTTTTATCAGCAGCACCAGCAGCAAGGTTGACCATGCTCCCATCGTCTCGTAGATTTGGAAATTAACGAAATCAGGTTCTCTAAAGGCAAATATATAAAACAGGTAAAAAGCTAACCAGAACGGCAGGTACCACTGCCAGAAATTGTGCTTGGGAAAAAGCAGAGCCAGTATCCAGAAGATTAGGCTGAATACAAAGGAGAGGATAAACAGGATGCGGTTGGGGGTAGTCATCTCAGAGCAAACTCCTTATTCATTTACTCATTTTTCTTTGAGTAACCTCCAGGCCCAGAAAAACATCAAGACTACCAAAATTATTATATATAACCAATTGCCTCTGCCAAACCCAAACTTGAGATTAAAATAGAAACCGGCAACCAAAATAGGAATAAAGAGTAATTTTAATAGTAGTTTCCAGTTTATGCGTTTCATAGCCGTGCTCCTGTTAAAACATTCCCAGCATCAATGTAATCCCTTTGTAAAGCAGTGCTACAATAAGCGACGCAGCCAATGCCAGATAGACTGGCAGGCGTGTTTCTGTCGGGTTCAGGTAGTCCCAGCCGATATAGAAAACCAGTCCGAAATCCAATCCGATAGTAATTACCAGAGTGCGGAGCCACAACCTGATTAACCAGAAATGCCAATCGCCATGCGAGATGACCATTACCACCACAAACGAAGTCAGCAGTATTAGCAATGCCAGCGCAAAAGTGAGGACGAATTTCTCCCGGAACATCTTTTCTAATTTCCTTTTAACTAATAATTTATGTGGGTTAATTTTTTGTCAAGGAGCATAAAGTCAGACCTGACGGAGACTGTCATGCATAGGGCTTAACCCTTGCCGGGATTGGATTTATGCAGTCCTCCCCGCGTAAGCACTCCATTCCTGCTGCCATTCATTAACTGCTTCTTATCTCCTGCAGACCTTTTATTCTTCAGAGATGAGCTTGATTCGGGGGTCTTTTCGAGTTTTGGTCCCCCTCTTTTGCCAATATACTTCAAATCTATATCAAAAGTGTTTCTAAAGTATTTTAAATGTATTCTTGAATACATTTGATATACATTTGATTTCCTTTTGGTATGCTTTTGATCTACTTTTGGTATTGAGATGGAAGGCGGAGATTGGTGTCAAATATTCTGATTTTGGTTGACAAAATTAGCACCCTCATCCTCTTAACCAGCATCACGGCAGGCATAGTGCACTTGCCGGGGAAAAAATCATATAAGGAGCAAAACATGAAACGGATTTTGATACTGTGCACTCTCTTGTTGGCGTGGCTTGCCTTGTGGAGCCAGACCGCCGGGGAAATCCTGAACAGCAAAGACGTCATCGCATACATCAACAAAGCCGGAGTTTTCCTGATGGATGTCAACACAGGAAAGGAAGTGAAGGTTCCGGTGAGCGGAGAATCGACATCCCTGATCTGGGATAAAACAGGCTCTCACTTATACAGAGTCAATTACAGCCAGAATTTTGGCAGCAGCAGCGACACATTGTTGCTGTCGGAAATCCAATTGCCTTCCCTGCAGGAAAAAATCTTGCTTGATATTCCCGTGGATGCTTCTGTTACACTGAACCTGAGTCCTCAACTGGGAACGGATGGCAGAATATATCTGTATGAGCTGCAGGAAGAATATGACGAATATGATGATGAATATTATAAAGAATGGTATGTAAACTACTATTACAATCCCGAAACGGGGAAAATGGAAGAAATGGAAGAGGGAGAAATGTCTGCAGCCACTTATTTTCCTTCTTACCTGAAAAAGATAGTGACAGATGGCTACGGTATCAAAAATGAATTTGCAGAACATCCGTCAGGACTGCTTTACGAGCTTTTCATCACAGACAATCCCGATGCTGCCAAACCTGTTTACAGACAACTGACCCACTTTGACCCCAAAGGCGAAGAAATCAATCCCAACGGCAATCTGACCGACTTCTGGGTCTCACCCAATGACAGCCTGATCGTGTATTCCTATCATTACTATATCAGCGACCCGGGCGGGGATTTCGGATATAATCATGTGATTACACGGGACGGCAAAAAAACTATACCCATACCGATTGCTTCTGCGATCAAGGAATTGACAAGTATGACCTGGACGCCTGACAGCCGTCTGGTTTTTTGCCGTTCGGTGGAACAACCGAAAGGCACAGTCGAGCTCTGTATTCTGGACAAAAACTGGAAGGTGAGAACTCTGAAAAGCCTGGATGAATACGACTTTCCCAAAGTTTATTACAGACACAGCCAATAAATAGCTACAACCAGTTTGACGCTAAATAAAAAGGCTGCCCTGAGAGGCAGCCTTTGTTTTTCTTGTTTGGAGGGGTCGCTTATCGAAGTTTGAACTTTGGTTTAAGGTTACGCAGGTTGTTACTGCCTTTGAAACGGGTCTGGCTCTTGAGGGCAGTGCTAAAGCTGGCTCCTCCTGAAACCTGGATAAATCCGGTTCCGACGGGAACATTACCCAATCCATTATGATCGTAACCCCAGGTTACAATGCTGCCATCCGCCCTGAGCGCTAAATTATGTACCAAACCTGCGGAAATTGTGGTAAAATCGTTACCGGCAGGAGCAGTAGCTTGACCTTGGCTGTCGCTGCCCCAGGCTACGATGGTGCCGTTGGAACGCTTGGCTATACAATGCTGCCCACCGGCTGAAATATCAGTGTAAACATTATCGGAAGGTGCATTAAGCTGACCGCTGTCATTATTTCCCCAGGCAATTACTCCACCGGTGGAACGCAGAGCAAGTCCAAACGCGTCTCCGGCTGAGATTAAAACAAAATTGCTGTCCGGCGGAACGTTGCACTGACCATCGAAATTATCACCCCAGGCAACGATTTTGTTATTGCTGGTGAGTGCCAGACTAAAGGCTCCTCCGGCAGAAATTCCCTGATACGTATAACCCACAGCCGGGGGAACAGTGCACTGACCCTGGTCATTACTTCCCCAGGCAACAATGGTACCGTCGGCTTTCAGAGCAAGACTATGAGTTCCGCCCGCTGAGACGGCAACATAGTTATTGCCGGGAGGGAAATTGCACTGCTGAAGGGTATTATCACCCCAAGCCGCCAAAGACCCATTGGAGCGCAGGGCAACAGTATGCGCAGTGCCTGAATCTATTTGGATAAAACCGGTGCCTATAGGCACATTGCACTGTCCAGCTTCATTTAAACCCCATGCATATATCTGGTTGCTATTTTCAATCTGGTATTGGGCAGTAGCAGTGGCACTGGGATCCCAGCCAACCCGGAAGGCTTTGGCTTTTACTTGCGTGGATGAAGACAGATAAATCGGGTCTTCGTATAAGGTGGAGTTTTCGTCAGGTTCTGAACCATCGGTGGTATAGAAAATATCAGCACCGGTGGTTGTGCATTCTATTGAGACAGACTGTGGAGACGTATAAAGCAAGGAAGGGTCAGGACTGAAGGTGGGTGTGGCAACCGTCCTTTCCACATTGTAGAAAGCAATAACCACGGGACTGGGAGTCATATTTTCTTTATAAGCAATGGCTCTGATCTCAGTGGTCTGGGTTATCTGAATCGGGTAAATCGTATACATGGGGGTAATAACAGATGGGTCTGTGTGGTCAAGAGTATAGTGTATGGTTGCACCGGGAGTCGGACAACTGAGTGTGACTTCCAGAGGTTCATTATATGTGACACTCGGGTCAGGATTGAAGACAGGCGAAGCCACTGTGTTTGTAATGAGATAATTGCCAACAGTGATGGAACTGGGAGTCAGACCGGGTTTGTAAGCTATGGCCTGGATGACAGAATTAGCCACAACATTGATGGGATTGGTATAGAGGGTGGAATTGGGTCCGGGTGTACTGCCGTTGATTGTATAACGGATTTCAGCATCTTCGGTGGCTGATGAAATGCTAACCACCTGTGGTCCGGAATAACTGCCCTGAGGAGGATTGAAGGTCGGGGCATTAACTTTGATAGTGTAAGTTCCAGTGGAGATATTGCTGCCATTCCAGCCGTCCTTGAAAGCTCTGGCTTTAAGAGTGGCAGTTCCGGCAATCAAAACAGGTGAAAAATATGTGGACGAATCCAAAGTCGGTTCGCTGCCGTCGGTAGTGTAATGAATCTCTGCACCTGCTGTTGTGGAGGAAATGGCAACATTTTGAGGAACAAAGAAAGTTCCGGGATTGGGTGCAAAAGTAGGCGCTGCCACTTTGAATGTATAGTTGGCAGAAACAGTAGCACTGGGATTCCAGCCTGTTTTGAAAGCGCGTACTTTGAGATTAGTAGTCTCAGCTATTTCCATATATTCTGTGTATAATAAAGAAGTTTCAGTAGGTTCGGTGCCATCAGTCGTGTAACGGATAGAGGCTCCCTGCGTGGGTGTGCTGATGGTCAGATTAAACGGAGTGTAAAAAGTCCCGCTATTGGCACTGAGAGTAGGTTGGGCAACATTAAAAGTATAGGTAGAGGATATCGTCTGACTGGGATTCCAGCCCTCCATAAAACCTTTTGCTTTTAAAGTTGTATTTCCATCAATCACCAGTGGAGCAGTGTAGATGGGAGAAGCTTCTGTAGGTTCATTGCCGTCAGTTGTATAGTGCACCACAGAGCTTTGGGTAACTGAGAAAATCGTAACGGTCTGAGGTGTGGAAAAAGTGCCACCCAAAGGAGTGAAATAGAGGGTGCCAACGTTGAAATTATACGTAGCCGTAGCAATAGCGCTGGGTTTCATTTTCACTCTGTATGCTTTGGCTTTAATCGTAGTTCCAGCGTTGATGTTGAGAGGAGTGTTGTATAGTGTGGAAAGATCGGAGGGTTCTGTTCCATCCGTCGTATAATAGAGACTAACGCCTGATGTATTGCACTTGATTTCCACAGCTTGAGCAGAAAAATAAGTCCCGCCTGCCGGATTGAAAAAAGGCGTCGTAATTGTTTCCTGCGGTTCTGTTGATTTTTCGCAGGCAAATAGCAACAGGCAAATGGTTAAAAGTATCATCAGTTTCTTAATCATAAAAGAACTCCCCTCTAATTATCGGATTTATCATTAACACTCTGTTTTTTCCGGGTTTCAAAACACACCGGTTGAATTTTTTCTGTTTATGGACTGATTATGCAATTAACTTTCCAATCAAGCGTTTTTTTATTATGCCGTGGTTCGTAAAAAAGAAAAGGAGCTGCCATGAAAGCAGCCCCTTAAATCTATCAGTAGCAATATATCTATCTGGTTGGGGCTTTACGGACAACTCTCAATCCATAACTGGATGAGTGATGATTGGGTGCCATCGCATTACGGTCCACCACTGTGAAGTTGTGAACATTGTTACCATTGCATGAACCACCCCTGGTTACTCTATAGGAGCTGGAAGAGGGACCTGTCGGGTTGGATAAAGGACTTTCGTTATAATATGTGTTTCCATACCAATCCCAACACCATTCACTAATATTCCCGCTCATATCATATAAACCCAGTCCATTCGGCTGTAAATACCCTATCATCTGAGATTCTCCACCCGAATTCATCTGATACCATGCTACATTATCTATATTATTACTGCCAGCATATTGGTAATCCGGATTGTTAGTCGCTCCTCTGGCTGCGTATTCCCATTCAGCTTCTGTGGGTAATCTGAATCCATTAGCTGTCCAATTGCATTCAACAGTATTCCAGGTGGCATCCATCAATTCAGGAACAGCTCCCCAATTGTCAGGATTGGTTGATCCACCGATACTATACACAGGATCTAATCCAGCCAGGACACTTCGTTTGTTGCAATAAACCAATGCGGCATACCAACTGACTGTTTCCACCGGACGGTAAACTTCTCCTGTAAAGAAAGAAGGATTGCTTCCCATCACATTCTGCCATTCCAACTGGGTCACTTCATATTTGCTGATCAGGAAAGAATTTAATGTCACAGAGTGGGTGGGAACTTCATCAGCTTCACCCGTCCCGGTATTTCTGCCCATCGTAAAGGTTCCACCTGGAATGCTGACCATCTCTCCAAGGGTAAAGTTGATGCTATAATCTGCTGCGGCTGAATTACTGGGATTCATGCCTGTCTTGAAAGCTTTGGCAGTAATAATCTGCGAAGCTACAACACTGATGGGACCTGTATATTCAGTCGAGGTTTCGGTGGGTTCAGCAGTTCCCAGATTGTATCTAATTGTGGCATCCTGAGTAGCGCATGAAATCTCTACGCTCCGGGGAGAGGGGTAAGCCCCTGAAGCAGGATTAAACACAGGAGTAGCAACTGTTTGCAGGGTTGTAATCGTATAATTACCGGAAACAATTCCACTGGAGTTCCAGTTTGTCTTAAATGCTTTAGCTTTCAGTAAAGTAGTATGTGTCATATTTACCGGATTTGTATAAAGCGTGCTGTTGCTGGTTGGGTCACTGCCGTCAGTCGTATAACGGATATCCGCACCGGTAGTAGCACTATTGATAGCAACGCTGACCTGATTGGAATATACTCCCGGAACAGGATCAAAAACTGGTGTACTCACTGTAAATGTATATCCTCCGGAAGATATATTGCTCCCAGTCCAATTGTTTTTTAAAGCTCTGGCTTTCAGAGTTGTATTTTGGTTCAGCGTTACAGGAGTAGTATATTGTGAAGAAGAAGATGTCGGATCTGATCCATTTGTGGTATAATAAATCACAGCTCCCGGTGTGGGTGTGCTCATAACAACATTCTGCGGAACACTGAAGTAGCCTGGAGCTGGAGCAAAACTCACTGCCGTTACTTTCATTTCGTAATATGCAGAATCCGCCGGACTGGGATTCCAATTTGTTTTAAATGTCCTGGCTTTGAGATTTGTGCTTTGGTTGATTTCGAGCGGAGCGGTATAGAGTGTCGAATTGGTTGTCGGCATGCTGCCATCAGTAGTATAACGGATCTCTGATCCTGTCGTCGGCGAGCTTAAGGTCACATTAAAGTTAGAGTAGTATATTCCGGCTGTTTCACTGAATGTTGGTTTTGTCGCATTGAAAGTATAGACTACGGTTACAGTCGGGCTGGGATCCCACCCGCTGATAAAACCTTTTGCTTTGAGCGTTACATTGCCATCTATAATCAGTGGAGGTGCAAAGGTAGCTGAGTTTTCTGTCGGTTCACTGCCATCAGTAGTGTAATGCACGACTGTCCCTGGTGTTATTGTGGAAATAGTTACTGTCTGTGGAGTCGTATATGTTCCGCTCAAAGGATACACAGAAATCGATGCAACACCAAATGTATAGGTAGCAGTTGCAGTTGCGCTGGCTTGCATCCCGTTTTTGAAGCCTTTGGCTTTTACTGTTGTAGCTCCTGTTACCTGTATGGCTGCACTGTATAAAGTCGAAGTGGCGGTCGGTTCAGAACCGTCCAGCGTGTATCTGATTGCTGCACCTGAAGTGGTGCAGGTTATTTGCACTGTCTGGTTGGACAGATACATCCCGGACGCAGGAGTTATGACAGGTGTTGCTACTGTCTCCTGAGGTTTGGATGTCTTTTCACAGCCTGCTATCAATCCTAAGATAACAATCAGTAGTATAAGTGTTTTTTTTAACATAAGGACTCCTAAGCAATGTTTCATTATGGATGCAACATAATGGCTTTCAAAGCAAAGAAGGTCACTGTGACAGCGACCTTCTTCATTATCATACCTTTAGGCTTGAACCTTGAGTGAGCTTATCAGCTCTTTCAGCAGTTCAGGTTTATCTTTTACGTCTGATTCTTTCAGGAAATCCATTCTTTGCTGGAATCTGTCCATCAGTGTGTGAATGTATTCCTCAGCATTTCCTCGTGTGTTTGGATTGTATCTGTCATAATAATCCGGAAGCAGTTTGTCGATTGAATCTTTGGTGGGAATCATTGCTCCCGGTACTGTTTTCCATTCTTCCCACTGCAGTTGGTCGGTCAGAATTGCTGTCTGCAGTGTGAGGGAAGTCTGTAAGGGTATCTTTTCCAGGACTTCATCCGATTCTTTCCAGTAACCTTTGGAATTAAAGCTATATATCTCTGCGCCTGATTCCATCACATTCAGAAACGCTTCCACGTCTTTATAAAGCTCATAGACTCTGAAAGGATTGGCAAAGGGTTCAAAGACTAATTTCTTCAGCTCTTCTTCCGGCACATTCTCTGCTCTGTTGCGTTGTGTCATCAATGCTGCTCCCAGAGCTATGGCAAGGTATCTGTCCTTTACTTTGATAACAGGGGGGAGGACTGTATCTTTCATCAACCAGATAAGTGCTTTAGGGAAACTGCAGCGGTCAACATGACTCCCCAGTAAGTCTCTATCCAATAGCGCTCTGCCATTGGAATTGCGGATATCCAGCCCAACCGGCCAGTTTTTGTTTCCGATATTTAGTTGCATATGGTTCATCAGGGAAAGACAGTATTTCCAGTCGGGATGACCCACTTCGCGGCTGTCTGTCTTGTCAAACAACGTAGGTTCCCAGACGCGGCAAACCTTGTTCTTCAAATCTATCTGGAAGGCATCGTCATGCAGCACGACTTTGGAAAAGCCTTTGGGCATTGTTCCACCGTTGTCTGCACTGTTTGTATGGGACGATTTTCCTGTTCCCGATAGACCGTAGAAAGCGATGGAACGCTTGCCCAGTTCATGATATTTGGAGTCTTCGCAGGTGGTAAAATCAATCTCTTTGATACCTGCATGACAAGCTGCCATGCCTAATTTCATCCCGGCAGTCCAGGCAAGGGTCAGGGTGTTTTTTTTGCGCTCGCCAAAATAGCGCATCCCCAGACAGATATTTACATTATTAACTTCATCCACCAGAGCCAGCTGCGGTGCGCCAACGTTGTTGTAGAAAGGATCATCGCAGGTCCACTCGTTAAAGGCAACCAGTATGATATCAAGGATTGGCAGTGGTGTGCTCTTTTCATATTTTTCGGCAATCTGCTCATAGGGAGCGAAGTTCAAAAGCCAATTGAACATGTTCACAGCATCTGTTTCAGGTGCCACAAAGATGGCTTTTATCATTAAATCATTGTCCAGCCCTATCACAGCTTCAGCCTTTAATAGAGGATAATGCTGCATCTGATATACAGCTTCGCGAAAGTCACCTTCCACTTTGGCTTTCTGAGATTCGTTCAGCCTGTTGTAAAAACGTCTCGCCTTGGCTGTGCGACCCACTATTTTGCCATGACAGTCGTTCAGAACTTTGGCTCCTTCGGGGAGTCCGTGCTTTTTGGCATAATCAGGATAGATGGGCATATCCGTTACTGATACACCGGGTTGTTTCTTGGCAATTTCATACACTTCTGCCAAGGTCACCTTGCGAACCTTGTCGTTGTTAATCAAAGTCTCAGCAATTGCCCTGATGGTTGACATTTCCTTCAAATTGCTGTAGTATTCGGCGCTGCTTTTGCTCGCCATGATTCCTCCCTGTTGATCTATTTATTTGTTAATAAATTTATCTCATCAAATCCACTTTTATACTGCTTGTTGAAAAGGCAAGGAATATTTTTTATCAAACTTGTTAGATTGTAAGCTTGGGTTTTTGGATATTAATGCCTGCAAAAATAACTAACATGTCTATACTTCTGATTTCAATGCAGATACTCAGATCAATGACAACCTCCGGTAAGGATATACAGAGGCAAAGTCTCAGTAAACTCTCAGCAGACCCTCTGAACGAATTGTGAAAAATAAAATCGCTGCACTACATTTG
>DAHVPA010000049.1 GCA_027318525.1 Candidatus Cloacimonadota bacterium
CCGGACAGCAGTTTACGACTGAAGTGACCTATTCCGGCACGACCAGTCTTTCCCCTGCGCCTTACAATATCGGTATCATCTATGGCAACAACACCTGCTTTACACTTTCCGACCCCGATGCATCGCGTTACTGGTGGCCCTGTTATGACCATCCCTGGGACAAGGCAGTCGTGGATTTGCATATCACGATGAGGGGCGACTGGCTGGTTGCCTGCAACGGACTGAGAGCAAGCATCGTGGATAACGGCAACGGCACCAAAACACATAACTGGCTGGGCAGCAATCCGATGGCGACATATCTGGCATGCTTCACGGCAGGTCCTTATGTGGAAATCAACCAGACTGCAGGCGACATCCCCATCCAGAACTTTGTGCAGCAATCGCATTACAGTGCAGCAGCGACGGACTTTGCCAGCCTGCCGCAAATTCTGCAGTTTTACGAAACCCAGTTTGGGGAATATCCGTTTGAAAAATACGGCAATGCCGTGGTCAATATGACGACCTATGGTGCGATGGAACATCAGACCATGACGACACTGGGTTACCAGTTCATTCCGGGCAACCACTCGGGAGAAGTGACCATTGCGCATGAGCTGGCGCATCAATGGTATGGCAACAGTGTCACACCCCTCACCTTCAAAGATGTCTGGCTGAGTGAAGGCTTTGCCACCTATGCGGAATTGCTCTGGACACATCACAGATTCGGCTGGGATTCCGCCTGCGCCTATTTGGAAAACAGCTTTCACCAATATTACATCAACTTTGAAAATGCCAACAGCACCCTGCCCAACATCATCTATGACCCGCCCTTTAATAATTACTTTTATCCCCAATCCTATGAAAAGGCAGCTTCAGTCCTGCACATGCTGCGTCTGCAGATTGGCAATGCAGCCTTCTTTCAGCTTTTGCAGAACTGGTATAACACCTACCACCAAAGTAATGTTATAACAGCGGAATTCCAGGCAATGGCAGAACAAATCAGCGGGCAGGACCTGACCCAGTTCTTCCAGCAGTGGATATACTCACGGGGAATACCTTCCGTGGAATATACCCTGATGGTCAATACCCAGGCGCAACAAGGCAAAGTGGTGGGCAAAACCTCCTGCAGCACAGGGACACAGTTTAGCCTGCAGGTGCCTTTTACAGCCACAGGGCTGGTTCAGGGAGATTCACTGGTCTTTGCAGCAGGTCCGGATGGCATCGCGACAACCTTTCCCCTGGCGACCGGTGCTCCGACTTATGAAGTCACGGCAGTTGACCCCAACCATTGGGTGCTCTGCCGCAGCTATACACGCAAAGATGTCAGCCTGACCCAATGCCTGCCTGCTAACAACAGCGTCTATCTGAGCTGGGAAGAATACAGCACCCTGAACGGCTTTATCGGTTATCTTGTCTTCCGAAAGACTGCAGATCAGAACAGCTTTAGTCCTGTGACTGCCAATCCTGTGAACCGGACCGACTTTCTGGATACCGGTGCCGTCAATGGCACAGAGTATTTTTATATGGTTCAAGCCGTGGACAATAATGGCTATCGTACGCTTGGCTCCAATGTCATGTCTGCCACACCGGTGGCTTTTGCTTTTGACCAGGGGCTTTTGGTGGTGGATGAGACACGGGACGGGACAGGTAATCTGCTCTCCCCCACGGATGCGGCAGTGGATGGCTTTTACACGGCAGCGCTCACTCCGATTGCTTATACCAACTGGGATTATGCCACACAGGGAGCTCCGGACCTCAATACCTTGAGCCATTATCCCATAGTCCTCTGGCTGGCGGATGATTATACCCAAAACTTGGCGGCAGATAATCTCGGCTTGTGGGGAAGCTATCTGCTGGGCAATGGAAAGCTGGTGATTTCCGGCTGGAAAACACCTGCCAGCTTCACTCCGGAATTTATCAACAGCTTTATGGGTAATACAGATTTGATTTATGATAATGGCGCAGTCCTGACTGCAGGTCAATCGGATGATTATCCGACCCTGCTGCCTGACCCGACAAAACTCAGTCCCACCTGGAACGGGTATCTTTCCATGGTATACACCTTTGAATCAGAAGGAGCAACCCTCTATACGGCGCAAATGATGGCTGGAGCGAACGGCAGCGGCAGACAGCTGGCAGTCCGCTATGACCAGCCCGGGACCCTTGTCGTCTTTGGAATTCCGCTTTATTACATGCAAAGTGCGGGAGTCAGAGGTTTGCTGCAGCTGTTGCTTCCTGAACTGCATCATCCCCTTCCCGCCGATGACCAGTCAGGTCTGCAGATACCACTCAGCTTTACCTGCAGCCCCAATCCCTTCAGCCTAAATCAGGAAATCCGATGCAGCAAAGCTTTGCCGGCTTCCGGAACAATCCTTGTCTATGATGTCAAAGGCAGGCTCTGCCGCAAGATCGAACTCAGCTCTGCCAAAACCGATGCCCAAACCTTGGTCTGGGCTGCCGTTGACGACCGGGGGAACATCTTGCCCAGCGGGATATATATGCTGCAGATAATGCTTCCGGGGAGTAATGTCAACCTCAAGGTGGCTCATATCAAGCAGTAACCCGGCAGATAAGTAAAGATAAAGCCTTATTTCCTTGCAGCTTAATCCAGGCTTGCTTCCCAGTGGCTATCCTCCCGCCGAAATGCTGTGCCTGAGCGCAGCTTTCAGACAGGTAAATAGACACAAGCCGGGGAGCTTGGATTAAGGAAGATTTGTTATCATAACAAGATAGGGTCGGGCAAGCCTAAAGATTTTGCTTGACAGCAAACCCCACAATTAATTCCTGAGTTTATAATTTATTGTTATAGAGATGAATAGAAACCGGATTCAGTCCTGACCCTTAATAAGGTTGTTATTTAAAAGAATAAAAGTAGTCAAAGGAGTTACACATGACAAAAGCAGATTTGGTCAAAATCATTTCCGAAAACACAGGCATCATCCGCAAAGACGTCGCCGTTGTTGTCGACTCTCTCTTAAAGTCCATCAAGGACAGCCTGATTGACGGCAATCATATCGAAATCCGCGGTTTTGGCACCTTCAAACTGAAAAGCCGCAAACCCCGCATGGGCCGCAATCCCAAGACCGACCAAAAGGTTCCCGTGCCCAAGAGAACAGTTCCCACCTTCAAGTTCTCACGCGATTTCAAAGTTTCCGTTATCAACGTCAAAACTGTAAAGTAAGGGCGGAATAAAGAATGCCGTGCGGTAAGAAGAGAAAACGCCACAAAATCGCCACACACAAGCGCAAGAAAAGACTGCGCAAGAATCGTCATAAAAAGAACAAATAAATCATGTTAAGGCTGCCGCCAAAACCGGCAGCCTTTTTTCTGAATCAATATTCAGGTCTGGCAGGACAAATCCGTGACTCCCACAAGGGTTTTGCTTGACAATCCTGTTATCTCCCGTAAACAAGACTATGAGGTAAGTAATGATAGAAGTAATTAGCGAAAAATGCGTTGGATGCGGTCTCTGCGTCAAAGCCTGTGCCTATGAGGCTATTACAGTAACAGATAAACTGGCGGAAATCGATATAGATAAATGCACCCTTTGTGGAGCCTGCGTTCAGGCTTGTCCCTTCGAAGCCATCATCATCCGCAGAAAAGCCGCGGAACATGTCGATAAAGAACTTTATAAAGGAATCTGGGTATATGCTGAGCAGCGCGACGGAGTCATTGCACCCGTCGTATTTGAACTGCTGGGCAAAGCAAGGGAACTGGCTGATGATATGGAAGCAGAGCTTTCTGCTGTTCTGTTGGGACATGAAATCCAGCATTTGACCAATGAGCTGATCGCCTTTGGGGCAGATCAGGTGATAGTGGTGGATGATCCCGCCCTGCGGCATTTCAGGGATGAGATGTATGCCAAAGCCCTGGGAACCTTGATTGAAAAGCATAAACCTGCCGTTGTGCTGGCTGGCGCAACTGTGATCGGAAGATCGTTTGTTCCCCGCGTGGCTGTCGATATCCATACAGGTTTAACTGCGGATTGCACAGGACTGGGGATTGACCCCGAAACCGGTAATCTGCAACAGACCCGACCTGCCTTTGGCGGTAACATCATGGCTACCATCCTGACTCCCAACCACCGTCCCCAAATGGCGACAGTCCGTCATCGCGTGTTTGATCCCATAACCAGAGATGACTCCCGCAGCGGCATTGTCCTGGAAGAAGCAGTCAATTTCGACCTGGACGAAGGGATGACTCAATGGCTGGGATTTGAAAAGGAAAAGACCACGCTGGTCAATCTCTCTGAAGCCAACATTATTGTATCCGGTGGCAGAGGGCTGAAAGACGCCAAAAACTTCTCTCTCCTGGAAGAACTTGCTGAAGCCGTGGATGGAGCTGTTGGAGCCAGCCGTGCCGCAGTAGATGCGGAATGGATACCCTATGCCCACCAGGTCGGACAAACCGGCAAAACGGTCAAACCCAATATCTACATTGCCTGCGGCATCAGTGGAGCTATCCAGCACCTGGCAGGCATGTCTTCCTCGGATTACATCATTGCCATCAACAAAGACCCTGATGCACCCATTTTCAAAGCTGCAGACCTCGGTATCGTCGGAGACCTGTTTGAGATTGTGCCCAAACTCACCAAAAGGATAAAAGAAATCAGGAAATGAAAATCAAGCCGTCGGTCTGTGTAGTAACACCTGACCACATTGAAGCCGGACTGGAATTGAATCTGCAGTTTACCGGCAGACTTGAAGCCACAGAAGCGCCGGAAGTCAAAGACGCCCACGCTTATGCTCCTTTCATCAATGCCCACGACCACTTAATCGGCAACTGGTTTCCCCGTTCCGGAGATAACCGCCCCTATCCCAGTTCCCACCATTGGGTCGAAGATATGAAGCAATCCTTTTCTGTGCAGGAACGCAATCTCTTCTGGAAAAACCATGGCGATGGCAATTACACTGACCCGCATGCTTATCTTCTGGCACGTCTGGGTTGTTACAAAAACCTCTTCAGCGGCTGTGCCTATGTATCCGACCATGGTCCGTTGCAGCCGGAATCATATTATGAAGATATGCCCATCACCGTTCTCAGGAATTACAGACAGTGCCATTCCCTGACCCTGGGCAACTGGTGGGGAGGCAAGTCTGCCCGGGAAGAAATGCAGCTCACTCAGGGCAAGATGCCATTTATCGTGCATCTGGCTGAAGGCGTCGATGCTGTTACAAAAAAGGAATTTTCCCTTTTGAAGAAAGAAGGACTCCTCCAAACCAACCTGCTGATTATCCACGGCATTGCCCTCACTGCAGCCAATCTGAAAGAAGTAGCAGCAACAGGTGCTTCCATCTGCTGGTGTCCTACTTCCAATCTCTATCTGATGGGCAAAACCCTCGATATTGAGTCCTGCCTCAAACTCGGCATTAACATCGCTTTGGGCACCGATTCCACCCAGACCGGCAGCATCAACCTGCTGGATGAATTTTCCAACGCTCATCTCAATTTCCCAGAAATCCCGCTTTCCACACTTTATGCAATGATTACTGTCAATGCCGCCAAAGCACTCTTCCTGCCGGCTGAATCTGCCTGCCTCAATCCTGATGCAACCTCTGACCTGCTACTGATTGACGCCTTGGAACATGACCCTTTGGAAAACCTGCTGGAAGTGAGCAGCGAAAACATCCGCCTGTTTATGCACAAAGGTCTTCCCTTGTATGGTGATATTGAATGGCTGAATCTATATTCTTCTCTGCCGGCAGATTACACCGAATTCAGAGTCGGGAAGCGCGAAAAATTCGTCCTTGGCGACCCGCTTGAACTCAACGACCAGATAGACGCCGTCCTTGGTTATCACAAGGATTTCCCCTATCTGCCTTTTTGACGCATGAATATTACGGAAATCTTCTTCAGCCTGCAGGGGGAAAGCACTTTCAGCGGTCTTCCCTGCATTTTTATCCGGCTGGCGGAATGCAATCTCCGCTGCACCTATTGCGATACACCCCACAGTCTGCATACAGGAACTGCTTATTCCCTGAAGCAAATCCTTGAACTGACAGAATCTAACCCTTGCCGCCTGGCAGAAGTCACCGGCGGTGAACCTATGCTCCAGCCTGAAGCCATCGACCTGATGCAACTCCTGCTGGACAAAGGATATACAGTGCTGCTGGAAACCAATGGCTCCCTGCCCTTAAAAGCTGTGCCTGCTTCCGTGCACATCATCACCGATGTCAAGCTCCCGGGCAGCGGTCAGGCTGAAAGTTTTCTCGAGGAAAACCTGTCCTGTCTGCAGCCGGGCAAGGATGAAATCAAGTTTGTCTGCACGGACAAAGCGGATTTTGACTACGCCGTGGCTTTTATCAGGAAACATGACCTGATACGGCACACCCTGCTTTTTTCCGCTGTTACGGACAGGCTCGAACCTGCTCTGCTGGCTGACTGGATTCTACACAGCGGGCTTCCCCTCCGCCTCAATCTGCAACTACACAAATTGCTCAATATCAGCTGACCCTTCCCCTCCATCATTCAATTTTCTCCTCTTTCCCCGCAGAGAGTCACCAGAGAGTTTTCCCGGACTTCATCTCTGAAAACCCTCCTTCCGGAAAGACAAAAAAACCCCCGCCGTGAAGCAGGGGTTTGGAGGTATGTGCCTGTCCGGAAAGACCGGACAAGCGGTCAATTTACTTAATGAGAATCAATTTTTTGACGCCCAGGTAGTTATCACTGCTCATCCTGCAGTAATAAGTCCCGGAAGGCAAGCGTTTACCATTGGTTCCAATGGAATTCCATTCCACGTGATACAGACCCGCATCCGCATTATCCTTGGTATAAGTCCACACTCTCTGACCTTTCTGGTTGAAGATTTCAAGCTTAACGTTGCTCTTGGCAGTCAGCAGGAAGGGAATTGTGGTCTGAGGATTAAAGGGATTGGGGTAGGCATTCTTGAGTTCAGTGGATAGACCGATGACGGCTGGAGTCTCTCCGCCCTGGTTATTGCTAACCATGATGGAAATCGGACCATAGAATTCGGTATAACCGTTCAACTCATTGCTTTGCAGCCAGTAATACCAGGTGCCCGGTTCCGTTTCCTGGTCAACATAACTGTAATTGGTCGTGACTGAGGTATTGGTAGCACCGACCATGGTCAGGTTGAGCTGCATCGCAGTCGTGATGTCGTTGGTTTCATTACGGAAGACATTGTAGCCGGCAATCTCAGATTCCGACTGTGTAGTCCAGCGCAGTTCAACCATGGTCTGATCCAACTGCTGGGTCGTGGTGGCTGTGAAGGATGACAATTCCACAGGCAGCAACGGAGAATATTTGTCAAAATACATATACTTGAGCGGTGTCGGCGGTGGAGGTGTGGGTCTGATCTTGATATAACCCGGAGCATAACCGGTCAGATCAATGGTCAAAGGATCCCACCAGCCCAGATGAGCCCAATATTCGCCCACCAAAGACCAGGGTCCGGTCAGATTAGCACCCGGTGCCAGACCATCTTCCACCTGGAATTCCACGATGAACTGATAGTTACCGGTGTCCTTCTTGTGAACGAAGAAGTAATAGGCACCGGGATTATTCTTCAGCGGTGAAATCAGGTAGTTCGTTGGTGCAGAGCTCATACCGGCACAGTAATTGCCTTCATACGGCGAAGTCGGCTCGACTGCCGGGTCTGTGGTCGTGGTTGCAGAAACCCAGGCTACTCCGTTCAGGATCCAGCCCGGAGGTGGCCAGGTTTCAAATCCGTTCTCAAACAGGTCAACTGCTTGAGCGCTTAAAAATGCCGTAATGGCAAGTAAAAACATACCAGCTATGATTATAGCTTTTTTCATAATGTTCCCCCTTGAATAAGAATATTCAGTTTGAATATGTCGGTAAGACTTCCTTTGTTCAGAAAGTCTTGTTTCCGACCCGAAGTTGGATTGGATAAGGCAGCAGCCGAAAGCTTCCGTTGTCTGGAATTGCCTTTCACAATAGCTGTCGCATATTGCCCGGGCATCCTCTGCGCCTGAACCAAACCGTCTTTGACAGTGGTGAAGCCACACTGCTCCACCTTCTCTCCCAAGTCATTGCTCGAAAGCCAATTAAACCAATGGCCCCGGTCATTTTTCCCTGCTGCATCAGTCTTGTATGCAGAAAGGCTACTGACCTTCGCAATCAGGGATGTTTTCTTCTCCTCATGTAACACATTTGGATAAAACAGACCTTTCCCTTGGCACGCAAAGCTCTCGGGTAATGTGTTCCGGATAATGCGGAAGGAGGGGAAAAGGGCTTGTGAGGAGAAGTTGTTCTTGTTCATAAGAACCTGCTGTGGTTGGGATTGATAATGGCATACGGAGACACAAACAGGCAGCCAGACATAGCTTCAGACTGACCCAAAGCCGTGCCTGCTCCCCGAAAGACGCCTGCAGTCCCGCCTGAAGGCGGACAAACCCCGACACCGTTTGATTGTGAAAGTAATAGCGTGCCCGGCAGTAACACCGTCAGCACAAGAGTTAAAACATATTGGCTAAGTCTCATTCTTGTTCCCCCTTATGAGACTTGTTAGAGATCAACTCTTATACGTATCCCCCTATCCGGTTTAGATGGGTAATGCCGCGAGCATATCCGGATGAAGGTGCTTCTGTATTGACACAACCAGCATTCCGGATGATTGATTTTGAAGCTGATAGAAAACGGGCGGGTGCATTTCCGGACAGACCGGGACGCACCTCTGACAGATAGACCTGATGTTGCTTAACAATTTGCACGCAATCAACGGCTGCCTCTTCTGCGGGCGCAGACTCAGGCTCTTTGCCGGTAACAGGGAGAGCGGAAAAGAGGACACAAAGAAAAAGACTTTGGACTTCCTGGCACATTGTCACCTGCCTTAATGTTGCACATTGGAGGATGTCATCATTAATAATGGCGGCAAGTCTTGGCGTATTTATACACCAAATGACAAAGACACAACAAGACCAAAGTCTCACTTGTAACGTTCCCCCTTTCGGAATTGTGGTGGGGCAAGCAAACGAATAATTTACTTGCACCTTTATGAAAACTAGTTAAATGAATACCAAATATCGTGTCAAGAACTTTTTTTAATTATTCTGATTTTTACTCAAGATATAATTGCGGAATATGTCACTCTGCTGATTTAGATTAGCTCCGGGTATCAAGCTGCCATGCAATAAGATATCTGCTTAATAACGACTTTGTGGGCAGAATGGCTCCTGCTCAATCAGTGGGAGGGGTCTTCGTGGGGAAAGCCCTCGATAACCCCTCGCTGACCCCTCGCAGCAAAAGTGAAAGAGAAGCAAAAGAAAAGGGGCTGAGTCCGGCTCAACCCCTTTCTGATAAGTTATCTGTCCGCAGAGGCGGGAACAGGTGCCAAAGGATTATTTCAAAAGCAGCATCCGGCTGTTTGCCTGATAACTGCCTGCCTGCATCCGACAATAATACACACCGCTGCAGACAGCCTGACCATGCTCATCCCTGCCGTCCCAGACCGCAGAATAGCGTCCGGTGGATTTGTCCTCATTCACCAGAATGCGGATGAGCTGTCCCTTGAGGTTGTAAATCCCGATTCTCACCGGCTGCATGCCTTTGATGTCATAACTGACGGCAGTCGATTGATGGAAGGGATTGGGCAGATTGAGCCCGAGCGCAGTCACGGATACTGCCACATTATCTTCATTTGCGACTGCTCCCAAAGTGAAATTGCAGATAGTGCTCTGGTCCTGGCTGATGACGATATTATCCGCAGTCTGGGTATAGTATCCCGGTGCAGAGCAGGTAACGGAATAGGTTCCCGCCCCCACCTGCATGGTATAGTTGCCGCTGGCAAAAGAGGTGGTGGAATATGCTCCCGCCGTGATGGTCGCGCCAAAAACGGGAAGATTGTTCATCCGTCTGACCACTCCCACCAGAGTTCCGTAGACGACTGTGATGACGCTGACATTCAGGCTGGGAGACAGATCATTGTTGCTGTCCTGGTCACCTGCCAGCACAACCAGACCGGTGAGCTGAAATGCACCCACCAGAGACGGTGTCCAGTTCAGGACAAAATCAGTGGTGGCACCGGGTTCCAGAGGAGTGCCTGCCAAGGTATCGCACACTTCAGTCCCGTTCATCAGCTTGACTGTGTAATCAGTTTGGGGATTGGTGCCGTTGTTCCTGACAGTCACAGTATAAGCATTCTGAGTTCCCACATAGGGCGACTGATTTCCGGAAACAGACAGAGCCTGCAAATCAGTGGTGTAAACGGGCTGATAGTAATATTCAAAGGTAAGTCCCCGAGGCGGCAGACAAGTGGTTGAAAAGATACAATTGGCGGTATTGACAGTGCCTGCCGTGGTGGCTGCCCAATTGGTGGTGGTGGTCCGGTTGACAAAGTCGGTCACATCGGCACCGCGCATGCCCACTTGCGGGTAATAAGTGGTGGCGGCTGTGGGTCCATGCCTGAAGATCCCATAGGTGATGACCACCTTGTTCATGTTCTCGCGGAGCTGAATCTGGAAATTAATGGTGTCCCCCACTCCGGCAGTTCCCCAGCGTTTGTAGTTTTTCCACTGGATGACGCAGATACGGTTAGGCTGGGTGCCGATGGTTTCCAGGCGCAGAGATGCACCGGTCTGGGCTGTCAGATCACGGGCAAAACCGGCAATGCGGTTATGAAGCTGGGGTGGATTGGTCACCACAGTGGAAGGCAAGGGCGCATTAATACTGGTGGAGGTATTGTCCACAGCAGTATCTCCCAAGGCAGACTGTCCGAAGGAAATCCAGCCGTTGGCATTGATGGCAATCACGTCAAAAACATGG
>DAHVPA010000004.1 GCA_027318525.1 Candidatus Cloacimonadota bacterium
TAGGTGAGCACGGGAATCATGTTCGGCATCTGCAGATTAAACAGCCAGCCGCCGTCCTTGCCTTTTTGTTTGGCACGGAAGGCTGCTGCATTGAAAGCATTTTCAGGAATGCCTTCCACGTCCTTGGGGTCAGTCAGATGCATCTCCCAGGCATTGGTGGCGTCGAGCACGTTATCGGAGAACTGGGGACTCAGTTTGCTGAGCTCCATATCAATTTCGGTAAGCTGTTTTTTCTGGTCGGGTTTGAGCATGGCGCCGTTGCGCTTAAAGCTTTTATAGACCCGTTCCGTGTATCTGTATCTTTCGCAGAGCATCATCTGCGCTTTGTTTTTATAATCAGGTTTCGGTTTTTCACGGTTGAGGCATTCCTGTTCATAGACTGCCTGCACACGCTGGAAAATCTTCTCATCGGTCATGATGGAACTGCTGAATTCCGCCAGCATGGGCGAGATTTGCTGCGCCAGAGCTTTGAATTCGGCATCGGATTCCGCACCCAGGAGATTGAAGTAAATGCTGGTTACATAGTCCAGCTGCTCATCGCCGAAATCCATGGCGAGGATGGTGTTTTCAAAAGTGGGAGGTTCCGGATTATCCCTGATGGTGAGAAAGTTTTCACGTGCCTGGCGGAGTGATTCCTCCACGGCGGGAAGATAATGTTCAGTCTTGATGAGGTGAAAGGGAATGGCTTCCAGACGATGCTGAAAATCCCTTGTCAGTAAAGGATTACTCATTTCATATACTCCTTGAATCTATCATTATGTCTTCTTTATCCGATTTATAGACAGACCTCTATAATCTGCCCAGAGCAAGGTTACTTTGTAAAGCAAAGTTTATGCCAAAGTGCCGATTTTTATTGATAAATTCAAAACTTAGACGACTTTTGACAAGATTATTCCGATTAGTGTCATCCTGCCCCTTCATTCATCATTCGTGATTCTCTGTTAACCGGATCCCGACCTGTGTCGGGAAGAAGTTACGGATGTAATTCATAGTTCGTAATCCGTAATTATCCTTAATCGCTGCGCCGGGTCAGCGAGGGGTCATCGAGGGCTTTCCCCACGGTGACCCCTCGCAGCAAAAGAGGGAGTTCAGAACCCGGCACAGAGATTTTCTCAAAGATTTTAAACTGTTATGCAAAAAAAAGATTGTCATGTTTTAAGTGCTGTAAATAATGGCTTTGAAGAAAAAAGGACATAAATTACAAGGAGGAAAGCAATATGAAACGCTTTGCTTTGATAAGCCTGTTACTTCTTAGTTTAGGACTGGTATTTGCGCAGATGTCGTGCTACGATGTTCAATATACCGAAACAGCCGGCGACGGAACCTATCCTTCCCCCTATGCCGGACAAACCATTACGGTGACAGGAATCGTCACTAATAACACCTACGGAACCACCTCCACCTACCCCACCAGCACCAAGTTTTACATTTCCGACCCGGGTGGCGGACCATGGAGCGGACTTTATATTTACGTGTTTGGCACCGGAGTCCAGGTGGGTGACCAGGTCATCTGCACCGGTCCTCTGACCGAATACTACGGCATGACCGAAATGGTCTTCCAGACCGGCGTGACCAACGTCCAAATCGTCAGCAGCGGCAACCAGGTTCCCGCCCCTGCCCTGATTTCCACAGCAGCTCTTGCCAGCCCTGCCAACGGAGCTTTGGGTGAGCAATGGGAAAGCTGTCTGGTCAAGGTGGAAAACGTCACAGCCACCACAACTCCCGACTCCCACGATGAGTTCTTCGTTAATGACGGCAGCGGCGCCGGACAGATAGATAACGCCTGCTTCCTTTATGGACACCACTTCACCGGCTTCACAGTCGGTCAGCACTGGGACAGGATTGTCGGTATCGTCGATTACAACTTCAATCTGTATGGACTTAATCCCCGCGACAACAACGATATCTACACCACTTCCAACCAGGACTATGTGGTTCTGCCCGAAGCCAAGCTGATGGGCAGCTATCCCAATCCCTTCGCCGGCGAAACCACCATCGCCTTCAATCTGAAGAGCGCTCAGAACGTGAATATCTCAGTCTTTAACCTGAAAGGACAGAAAGTGCGCACCCTGGTCAACGAAGTCAAAGCTGCCCAGCTGCACAATGTCACCTTTGACGGTAAAGACGACAACGGCGTCCAGCTCAAACCCGGAGTATATTTCTACAAAATGGCTGCCGGCAACAACGTCGAATCCCACAAGCTGGTCATTCGCTAAGAAAACCAAAAACCAGACTCAGCCCGACTGAGTATAACCTATATGTGAAAAGCAACCGGTCCAGAACGACTGGTTGCTTTTTTACATAAAGAAGTAGAAAAAGGCGGTTTTATGCATTCGGATCAGGACATCGCAAAACAAATCAGACTCAAGCCCATCACCGAAATAGCGGAAATGCTGGGGCTTTCGGCAGGCGACCTTGACCTCTATGGCAACTATAAAGCCAAGGTCAGAAACGAAGCTTTGAGAAGGATTGAAGCCAATGAGCACGGCAAGCTCATTCTGGTTTCAGCCATCACACCAACCCCCGCCGGAGAAGGCAAGACCACCACTTCCATAGGTCTGGCTCAAGCTTTGAACAAAATCGGCAAACGCACCACTGTGGCAATCAGGGAACCATCGCTGGGACCTGTCTTTGGGATGAAAGGCGGAGCTGCAGGCGGTGGCTGGTCACAAGTTCTGCCCATGGAAGACATCAACCTGCACTTCACGGGGGATTTTCATGCCGTCACTGCCGCCAACAACACTCTGGCTGCGCTGATTGACAACCATATCTACTATGACAACGAGCTGAAGCTCGACCCTCGCCGGCTGACCTGGAAACGTGTCCTCGATGTAAATGACCGTATGCTGCGCAAGATTGTCATCGGTTTGGGCGGCAGTAAACAGGGTTTTCCGCGGGAAGACGGATTCGATATTACACCCGCCAGCGAAATCATGGCTATCCTCTGTCTTTCCAATGATATGGACGAGCTCAAGGAACGCATAGGCAAAATCACAGTGGGCTTCACCTTTGACGGAGAACCGGTGAAGGTAGCTCAACTGGGTTATGAAGGTGCCATTGCCGCTCTACTCAAGGATGCGCTCAAACCCAATCTGGTGCAGACCATCGAGGGAACTCCGGCTTTCGTGCATGGCGGACCTTTTGCCAATATCGCCCAGGGCGCAAACAGCATCCTCGCCACCAAGACAGCGCTAAGACTGAGCGAATATGTGGTCACGGAAGCAGGCTTCGGCTTTGACCTGGGTGCGGAGAAATTCTTTGACCTCGTCTGTAAGTATGGTCAGTTCTGCGCTAATGCAGTTATTCTCGTCGCAACCGTGAGGGCACTCAAACTGCACGGCGGAGCCAAGCTCAAGGATATAGCGCTGCCCAATCCCCAAGCAGTTGAAGCAGGGCTTCCCAACCTTGCCAAACACCTAGAAAACATCAACAAATTCGGCATGAAGTCCATAGTCGCCATTAACAAATTCAGCACTGATACTGACGAGGAACTCAATATAGTAAAGGATTTCTGCCTCAGTCAGGGCTTTGAGGCTTCGATTGTGGATTTCTTTGGTAAAGGCGGGGACGGAGGTCTGGAACTGGCAGAACAAGCAGTCGCCATGACAGATAAAGACATCTGTAAGCTGAGCTCGCTCTATGACTGGAATCAGCCCGTTGAAGACAAGATTTTCAAGATAGTCTCCTAAGTCTATGGAGCGCAGAAAGTTGACTATACTGCAGATGCCAAAGCCGACCTCAAGAAAATAAACAAATACGGTTACTACAAACTTCCCATCTGCATCGCCAAGACCCAGAAGTCGCTTTCCGATAATCCCGACCTGTTGGGCAGACCAAAGGACTTCCTCGTCACAGTCAGGGAAATCGTCATCTCATCGGGAGCAGGCTTCCTCGTTCCCATCACAGGTGAAATCATGCGCATGCCGGGATTGCCCAAACGTCCCAGTGCCGAAGTGATAGACATCGAAGAAGACGGTAACATCAGCGGATTATTCTAGAAGGTATAAACAGCAACAAGTAAAGCAAGATTAAAGCATAAAACACTTAGGATTTGTATGTTTAAGCATTTGCAAGAACTCTACTCTCAGTTTGAAGAGCTGCGCAACCCCCGCAAAGCAGAAGGTGCTTACAAGTTTTTCCAGGCTTACCCCGGTGGATATGGCGAAGGTGACAGCTTTTACGGACTTACTGTCCCGCAGCAAAGAACACTCTGCAAAACATATTACAAGCTGCTCTCGCTGGAAGAGCTGCAGACGATGCTGAAGCATCCGGTGCACGAGTTTCGCCTGACTGCGCTGATGATGCTGGTTATGCGCATGCAGAGGAGCAAAGACCCGGTAGAAAAGGACGCCATTGCCAACCTCTACCTGAACCACCTGGACTATGTAAACAACTGGGACCTGGTGGACGCCAGTGCGCACTATATCCTGGGTTCATGGATCATGGATAAACCACATGACATCCTGTTTCATCTGGCAGAGGAAGACCACCTCTGGAAGCAGCGGGTAGCAGTTGTAGCCACCCATTATTTTATCCGTCACAGTCAATTTGAGACCACCTTCAAACTGGCAGAAAAGCTTATCCACCACAAGCATGACCTCATCCACAAAGCTGTCGGCTGGATGCTGAGAGAAGCCGGCAACCTCGATTACAACGCAGAATATGAGTTTCTCAGGAAACACTATAGCAAGATGCCACGCACCATGCTGCGCTATGCAATCGAGAAGTTCGACGAACCCGTCCGGCAGGACTTTCTTAAAGGCAGGATATAATGACAACTACAGTCACAGCTTTAAGACTCTCATTGCTTATCGGCATGATGATAGTTTTGATTTCAACAGCTTATACTGTCGATGCTGATTCCAGTTCTGTTCAGGCTACTATCCCGGAGTATTTATTGGCAGTCAACAGTAGTTTGCTTCCAACTTCTGAAGGGGCTCCTCCCGACCCTTTGATAGCCTTGCATTCCTATGAGCAAGGTGTCAAAGATGGCGGTAGCTGGCATGACCCGATTGGTTTCTTTATGTTCGGCTTGTCTGGCGGCACTGTATTTGGCATTTGGGGTGCCTTGGGGGTTTATTCCCTTGCGCATAAGACGGAAGCTCATATCAAGACTATTCCTCCCGATTGCGATGAGCAGCAATACAGATTGGGATATGCCACCCAATACCGGGACAGCAATGAGACGGGTGCCATAATTGGAGGTTCGTTGGGAACCGCTGCCAATGCTACCTTATTGTGTTGGTTTGCGTTTTATCTTGTCGGCAGCATATCAATGTCTGTTCCCCACAAACAATTGGCAACGGATGAGAAAATACAATGAAAATACTTATCCTGGTTTCTCTACTGACCTTGCTTTTCGTTTCACTGCAGTGCCAGCCCTTGCTCAAGGATGCTAATGAATCATTCTTGATTGCCTTAGGTAAGTCAACAGCACCTGTTGATACACTTACTGCTAATCCTGCACCCTTGTCTTATGATGATTCTTTTAAATTGGGTAATCGCTATGCCGAATATCTCACCCACCATACTGCCAATGTCGGCTATGGATTCATGTGCGGGATAACACTGGGATTTGTCGGTCTGGTTATCAACAGGGCTTTGATAAAGCCGACCAGACCAAAATACACTCCGGCAGGAGTTGATTCCACTGCCTTTGCCGATGGTTTCAGGAAAAATTCGCTCAAGCTGAACAAACGTGCCGGTTTAGCCGGAAGCCTGTTTGGAACAGCTGCACAAACTGCTATAATAGTTAGTATTATCTCAAATGCTCTGCATGGTCTAACTAGTTCAAATTGATTCAGGATTAACAGGCTAAGTATGTTAACAATCGTTAGCACTTTTTTTACATAGATTAATACTGCGCACCATGCTGCGTTATGCTATCGAGAAGTTTGACGAACCTGTCCGCCAGGACTTCCTCATAGGCAGGATTAAATTATCCCTTGACAAACCTTTAGGCTAAACCTCACAATACTTTATCAAGCTGAAGGAGGCTGTTATGAAGACGGCTGTCCTGACCCTTATCTTCGCCGTGTGCATCTTTTG
Organism: Candidatus Cloacimonadota bacterium; assembly: GCA_027318525.1. GTDB lineage: Bacteria > Cloacimonadota > Cloacimonadia > Cloacimonadales > Cloacimonadaceae > UBA5614. The sequence continues at coordinate 6,049 of DAHVPA010000004.1, forward strand.
CCTATACAGTCAGGCAACTGACAGTCTGACAGATACTTCCTCCCTGCCGGATGAGAAGCTGCCCTACAAGGATGGCATTGACTTCGGGATGGATTTCTCCACACCGGAGCATCCACCTTACCTGACCACCCAACCTGTTCAGGACACACTTAATGGTATTCCGGTCAAATTGCCCTATCACGAGTCCTATTTAGCCGGGATTGACGCTGCCAATCAATATGTGGAAGGAACTGAGTGGGGTGTGGGAGGATTCCTGAGCGGAATATCCCTGAATGCTGTGGGAGCAGGGATTGTCTATCTGACGGCAGCCACTTTGGGACGTTCCCGCCCTCTGGACATTCCCAGCCAATACTCACGCAAGGCTTTCCGGGAAGGTTATGCCAGACAGTCACTGTATATCAACAGACGGGCAGCTTTGGTCGGCGGAGGAGTAGGAGCAGGTTTACAGGTGGTTTTGCTGATTTCGTTCTTTTTCGCAGTCAGCTCTGCAGATGATGATGAAACCTACAAAAGATTTCCCGTTGCCGTTCCTGTTAATCCCTGCGCTACGCTATTCAGGAATTACTGAGCCAGAGCAGCAGTCAGGAGCGGAGCCATCACAAAGGTCAGAAAAAAAGTCCCTAAACCCAGAACCAGACAGACATAGTGCCCAATACCGGGTTTATCGTAGGTATTATGCAGCTTTTCATTCACGCGGTTGATATAAGCCTGCACCGGCAGCAGCACCAGCACATCCAGCGAACCTAATGCATAAAGCAGCAGGTCGTTGGAGCCAAGCATCTTATCCAGCGATTTGGTCAGCAGATATATCCCCAGTCCGACAGCAATCCAGAGCCAGAAAATCCCCACTCCGCTGAAGTTTGCCCTTTCCACCTCATTCAGTTCCTTATCATACTGGATGTTTTGAAAGATGACATACGGAAGGAACAGCAATGCCAGACCACCCCTTGACCTCTGATAACGCTCTCTGTGCTTGAAGTCATAATATTGCCACTGCTTATACATCCAGTAAAACTGGTAAAGTCCCAGACTGAGGACAGACATGATAATCAGCCTGCTGAGCGGGATGTAGAAATAGACGTTGCCCACCCTTGCCGGAGCTTCCAAATCCATCATATCAGCCGGAAACTTATCCACATGCGGCAGGTCGGTCGGTTTGTGCAGTTCTTCCAGCAGTTCGGGGAATTCATTCACCTTGCGCCAGGGCTTGTCCATCCCGTCTGTGACATAGGATTCCAGCTCCAGCACATCCTTCAGGATGAGGTCTATCAGTTTCTGCTTTGAGACCGGACCCTTGGTCTGACCCATTGCCGAGTAATACCATTCTGCCATTGTCTGCTCCTCAGAACTCTTTACAGTTATCTTCTCCGGAAGCATAAGCTTTTGTCAAACAATATCGTAGTCCGGCATTTACTTTAGATTTCCTATCCTCTGCCTACAGCTCTTCCTTAATCGCTGCGAGGGGTCAGCGTGGGCTAATCCCTCGAAGACCCCTCGTTGACCCCTCCCATCAGGAATGGTCCGCAAAAGCTTGATTTCCTTGACACAAGACGGCTATCTAAAAGAGTGGAAAGTTCTTACAGTTGCATGTAAAATAAGAAAATAAAAATAAAGCAAAGATGGAGGTTGCCATGAAAAATGGCGGATGCCGTTACGGCACACACAGGGTTATAGAACCGCAGGGAGTCCTGCCTCAGCCCGCAAGAGTTTTGAACAATGACATGTCCGAGATTTGGGACAATGAACTGCTGATTGACGTTATCAGGCTGAACGTTGATTCTGCTTCCTTTCACCAGATAAAAAACAAGCTGGAAAAGCAGGGGCATACGGATATGGAAAAAGCATTTGCCGAGCATGCCATAGACCTAACCAACCGCACCGGCAAACACAAAAATGAGGATACCGGCTCAGGTGGAATGCTGATTGGGCGCGTTGCCCAGATAGGCCCGAACTTTGAAATGAAAGAACACGTCAAGGTCGGGGACAAAATAGCCTCCCTGGTGTCTTTATCCCTAACCCCTTTGAAAATAAATCAGGTGAAAAAGGTTCTGCTGGATAAGGACCAGGTGGAAATCGACGGACAGGCAATCCTTTTCTCCAGCGGCATCTATGCCAAGCTGCCGGACGATATGGACGAAAATCTTGCCCTCAGCGTTCTGGACGTTGCCGGCGCTCCCACCCAGGTGGAACGTCTGGTCAACCCCGGCGACACAGTCGTCATTATCGGCGCCAACGGTAAATCCGGCGTCTTGTGCAATGCCATGGCTCGCGAACGTGCAGACGTTTCCGGCAAGGTCATCGGCATCGTGCGCAACCCTTCCTATATCGAAACCTGCCTGCAGACCGGCTGTCATGAAGTCATCATCGCCAATGCCACCGACGCTTTGACCATCGAACGCGAAGTCAAGAAACTCACCGACGGCAGGATGGCGGACGTGGTCATCAACGTGGTCAATATCGAAGATACCGAGCTTCCCAGCATCATGGCATGCCGTGACCGCGGTATCGTCTATTTCTTCAGTATGGCTACCAGCTTTACCAAAGCCGCTTTAGGCGCAGAAGGCATCGGGGCTGATGTGGATATGATTCTGGGCAACGGCTATGCGCATGACCACGCTATCATCTCCCTCGACCTGCTCAGGCGCAATCCCGTCCTGATGAAAATCTTCAAGGAAAGATACACCGACTAAGCTCAGAGGTGACTATGGCTGCATTATTAAACATAAAAAAAACGGCTACAGCAGAGGAATGGAAGGACTGGCACTGGCACCTGAAACACCGCATCACGACTGCCGACGAACTGAAGAAATATATCAAGCTGCTGCCTGAAGAGGAAGAAGTCTTCAAGAAAAAGGGCTTTTCCTTCCGCATGGCGATTACGCCCTATTACCTTTCCCTGATTGACCCCCAAAACCCCAACGACCCTGTCCGTATGCAGGCAATTCCCAGGATTGCGGAAAGCCATATTGCTCATGAAGACATGGCAGACCCTCTGCACGAAGATGCGGATGCTCCTGTGCCTGGAATGACACACAGGTATCCTGACCGGGTTCTGCTGCTTCTGACCGACCAGTGCGCCATGTATTGCAGGCATTGCACCCGCCGCCGTAAAGCCGGCGAGAAAGACGCTCCTATGCCCAAGGACAACGTCGAGAAAGCGATAGACTACATCCGCAGGAATAAAGAGATACGGGACGTCATCCTGAGTGGTGGCGATCCTTTGACCTTGGGTGACGAACGTCTGGACGAAATCCTCGGCAAGCTCAGTAAAATTGAGCATGTGGATATTGTCCGCCTCGGCACCCGGACACCGGTCGTGCTGCCGCAGCGCATCACTGATTCATTGCTCAAGGTCTTTAAGAAATACAAATTCCTCTGGCTCAATACACATTTCAACCATCCGCAGGAACTGACCAAAGATGCTTGTGCAGCCCTGGCAAAGATTGCTGAAGCCGGCGTGGTCATGGGTAACCAATCTGTCCTGCTCAAAGGTGTTAACGACCATGTGGATGTCATGAAGCAGCTGGTGCACACGCTTGTCAAAAACAGGGTGCGACCCTATTACATCTACCAGTGCGACCTTAGTGAAGGCATTGCCCATTTCAGGACACCTGTAAGCAAAGGCATTGAAATCATGGAAAGCCTGCGTGGACACACCTCCGGACTTTGTATACCCACCTACGTTGTTGATGCTCCCGGCGGTGGTGGAAAAATACCCGTAATGCCCAACTACATTGTCTCCCAGATGCCTGGACGCGTTATCCTGCGTAACTTCGAAGGTATGCTGACTGCTTACACCGAGCCTGAGTATGTGGAACAGGACAGCAAAAAGTATAAGGATACCTGCCCTGAGGAACGCAAATCCACGGAAGGCGTGATGTCTCTGCTGAGAGGCGTCAAGGTATCCATCACACCGGCGGACTCCAAGCGCAGTAAGCGCAGAAAGAAATAAGAGCAATGCCGGTTGCAAAACCGGCATTTATTCTATATGGTCACCCGTAACAACACAGTCACAAAAGAGAACGGCAACCTGCTGTTTCCCATTCCCGTAGATGGTATCTACGCCATCGCCGGAATCAGCAAAAACAGCGGAAAAACTGCCTTCCTGAACTACCTCAGCGCTCAGCTCGAAACCCGCAAACTGGGTATCCTCACCACCGGCAGAGACGGCGAAGACAAGGATGTCGTCTTCGGCAATGCCAAACCGGCAGTCCGTCTCAACCGCGGAACTCTTTTCACCACCTTGCCGGAAGTCCTCGCCAAACTTGGTTCAGCCGTCAAAATCCTGAGGAAATTACCTCACACCGTTGCCGGAAAACCTCTTTGGCTGCTGGAAGCCCTGCGCGACCTGGAAACCGAGATTACCGGACCCTCCACTGCCGCAGCACAGGTCCAGACGGCAGAGTATATGCAAAGCCTGGGAGCGCAGACCATCATTATTGACGGTTCTTTGGACCGCAAGTCCATCGCCTTGCATCCACGCGTAGCAGGAGTCTATCTTGTTGCCGGAGGCAGCTTTGGCACCCTGGATAAAATTGAGGACGAGCTGGACCGCCTGATTAGTCTGGCTCAACTGCCCATTTTTCAGGACTGCAATCTGCTTACCGCCCGGGAGTTTATCCAGTTACGTAAAAAAGGCAACTGGCAGAAGACTGAGCTGACCAGCCTGCTCAGCAACGTTCCCCAACTGGCTGACCTGATGGGAAGCCTCAAGCCTGACGGCATTTACCTTCCCACCGCTCTGACGGATAATCTGATTACTGAGCTGAAGCCCCTGCTCAAGGGCATCAGCGACGTCGTCCTGCGTCACCCTTTGCTTATGCATTGTAGCTTACCCCTTTTGCAGAGCCTTGCCCGGACTCATCATCTCTATTGCCTGAGGAACTTCAACCTGCTCGCTCTTGTCCTCAACAGCTGGTCCATCCAGGGTAACCATCTGGACAGCGCAGCATTCCGCACCGCCATCCGCAGCAAATATCCTCAGATGCCCGTGCTCGACATCTATGAGCAAAGCTTTTGCCAAAGCTGATTCCTGACCAAGGGAGCTGATATGAAAGACAGAGATAAGACCACCAACTTCACCATCAACCTGGGACTTTTTTCCAACATCTTTCTGGCGCTGATCAAGACCTCCATCGGCATCTTTGGACACAGCTCCGCCCTTTTGGCAGACGGTATTAACAGCACATCCGATTTTGTCTATTACGTAGCCGTAAAGATACTGATGAAACAGGCGCATAAGCCTGCCGACGCAGAACATCCCTATGGACACAGACAGTTGGAGTCGATTGCTTCCATCGTCGTTGGCGCTTTTATCCTGACCACCGGCGTTGCCATCTTCTGGGACACAATCAACGCCATGTATGACCTGATGGCAGGCACCAGACCCGGCAGAGTCGCTTCCATCTTCGCTTTGATTGTAGCTGTGCTGACTTTTTGCCTTAAAATCTACCTCTATTTCATCACCAAACGCAACCAGAAACTGACCCAAAGCCCCACCCTGTGTGCTCTTGCCAATGACCATCTGAACGACATCATGGCATCAATCAGCGTCGTAATCGGCGTGGTGGGCGGATTCATGGGCTATCTCTGGATGGATCCCCTTGCCGGAGCCATCGTCTCCATCTTCATCCTGCGCACCGGTGTCAGCATCATTATGGATTCGTCGTCCGAACTGATGGATACCTTCCCCGATTCCGGATTCAGAGAAGAATTGAAGACTTTCAGTGAAGCCGTCCCCGGAGTCAAACACGCAGACGTCATCGGCATGCACAGGTTCGGACCTTACTTCACCATCAACATCGAAATCGGGATAGACGGCAGCCTCTCCATCCAACAGGGCCATGCCATTGCCGATGCGGTGGAACGCGCTCTGCTGGAGCATTATCAGGAGTCCTTGCGCAAGGTCCATGTGCATTATCATCCGATTGAGTTCTGCGAGCACGCAAGTCCCTGAATCACAAACATTACGGAACATTTATTGCTTGTTTAGAAGCTGATGACCCGCATCTTTGATCAAGATGTCCTCCTTCACTTTTGCTGCGGGGGGTCAACGAGGGGTCTTCGTGGGGTTAGCCCTCGATAATCCCTCCCAACAATTAAGGAAGAGCAACGGTTGAATTAGCGCAACGCTTTGGAGAAAAGAGAGGTTAGGTTATGAGGCACTGTTTATTGATTCTGGCTTTGCTGCCTGTTTTGCTGACAGGGGCGGTTCTCAATTATGACTTGATAAATCCGCAGCTTGAGATGGAACGTTCCGCAGCGGAATTTATCCGTCCCGATAAGGCGGACTGGGTCTGGACGACTGCTCCGGGAAGTTACAGACTGCCCGTTAAGACCATCAACCTGATTCTGCCGCCTGAAGCGGAAAACGTCAGGGCGGATTATTCTGTCCGGACAAAATCCTCCCTCTTTGCTCCAACTCCCGCTCTAAATACAGCTTATACGGATGGGGAACGCTTTTTGAATTCCAAGCCTGCCCTGCAGCCGAGGGAACACATGATCTATCAGGGAACAGGCAAATGGGGCGAAGTCACCTATGCGCGCTTTGCCGTCTTCCCCTATCTCTATCAGGCGGAAAATCAAAGCTATGACTATGTTTCCGAACTCAGCCTGCACATCACCTATGAAAATCAACCGGGCAAGCAAACCCAATCCCGACGGGTACCGGAACTGCTCAGGTCAGACCCGTCCTTTGCCAATCCTGAAGCGCTGGCAGAATGGTATCCCGAAAATCGCACCCGGCTGTATGATTACCTCGTGGTCACGACCCCTGCCCTCTATTCTGCCGCCCAAAACCTGGTCAGCTACCGCCAAAGCCAGGGCTTGGTGGTGTCCTTTGGCAATATCGCAGATATCCTGACCACCTCTGGCGGTTCCACCCCCGCGGATAAATTGCGCAACTATCTGATTGGACAATACATCGAAGCCGGATTCAGGTATTTGCTGCTGATTGGCGATATAGACGTCGTTCCGATAGCTAATCTGATACCCGAACCCAATGGTTTTGATATCGTGCCCAGCGACTTTTATTACAGCGACCTGAGCTCAAACTTCGATGCCGACAACGACGGCAGACTGGGCGAATACGATACAGGCATGGACTATACGCCGGAAATCTTTGTGGGCAGAATCCCCTGGAATGACACCTCATCCGTAATGGAAGCCTGCACCAGGATTGCCGCCTTTGGAAATAACTCTGCCGCCTGGCGCAACAACGTCCTGATGCCCACCGCCATTCTCAACTATTACAACGAAGATGGAAATGGCGATTATGAACGCACCGACGGAGCCACCTTCGCCGAATACTGCAAATCCACCGTCCTGCGCAACTATCAGACAACCACACTCTACGAACAGACTGGGCTGCTGCCCTCCATCCCGTCCCTCCTTCCGCTTAATGATAATAACCTGAATACCATGCTCAATACCCAAAACTGGGGAATCGTGAACTGGAGCGCACACGGCAGTCCGCAGTCTTCTGCCCGCAAGGTCTGGACTTCCGACCCCAACAGCAATAATATGCCGGACCCGCAGGAACTGGAATGGTTCCCTCTGGTCGATACGGATATGATAAGCAACCTGGGCAATCAGTCCGGCGCTGTCTTCTTTTGCGCTTCCTGCCTCAACGGCAGACTGGACTACTTTGAGCCTTGCCTGGGAGAAGTCCTGGTCAAGGAAAAAGCAGTTGCCGGCATCGCTGCCACCCGCACCGGCTGGTATAAAATCGGATGGGCTAATCCCGGCTGGGGAGGACTTGCCTCCTACAATTACCACTTTCTGGAAAATTATGCCCAAAACGGTATGACCACCGGTCAGGCACATTCCTATGCCAACTGGATGCATACGCAATACTGCCTCTTCGGCGACCCGATAGACTCAGGCGGTATCATCTGGCCGGAACTGCAGAACATCTATACCTACATCCTGTTCGGAGACCCGGCAGTCGGTTATCCCGCTCAGACTAATGAACCAGCCGGCAGCATCCTGGTCTGGGAACCGGTCGGTAATACGGGACTTACGCTTGTCAACGGACTCTCCGAACTGGCTCCTTTCAATGTGGTCTATACCGACCATCTGATAGATTCATACAATTACCTTAACCAGTTTGACGCGGTCTTTTGCCTGTTCGGGCTTGGCTATGGACAGAATAACTATGAGCTGCTGCCGACCAGCTTTGAATATCAGTATCTGCTCTCCTATCTGCAACAGGGCGGTAAAGCTTATGTGGAAGGCATGGTCAACTGGAATGCAGATGACCCGCTTTGGGGCAGGTTTGGAACGATTGCTCCCTTTGACCATATCGCTATGATAGACAGCATCCGCTATGGAGCTTTCCCTGATTATCAGCTCTGGGACTACGCTGGCTACAATGGGGGCACACAGGCACTGACAACATCCGGAGCCACTTCTCAGCCCTTGTTCTGGTCATTCAATCAAGATTATGTCAGCGACGTAATAGCTGTCTGGAATCAGGTGGGAAACAGCCGCACCATAGGCAGTTCCTTCAATCTGGGAGGTGTAACCCCCCTGGCTTATACCTATCCGCAATTTTTGTCGATAATCCTCGATACACTGGATGTATGGACTCAGCCTCCTGTCTCGCTGCAGGATGACACAATCAGCCCTGTTCCCTTGCAGGTAAGTGCCTATCCCAATCCTTTTTCTGAACTGCTGGAAATCAGCGTCAAACATGATACTCCGGTGAAACTGGAGATTTACAACTGTAAGGGACAACTGGTCAAAAGCCTTTCCCTGCAAACCAAGAACGGCACTGCAACCGCCAATTGGGATGGCAGAGACAATAGCGGACATACAGCCGCAGCGGGAGTCTATCTGCTTAAGATAACAGACGGCACCCATATCGGTATGCGCAAAACACTAAAGCTGAGGTAATCCCGAGTTACTTGACGCTTGACAGATATTGAAACTCCGTATATCTTGGGATGTATGATTTTTACTCGGGAGTATGTTGTTTGAACCAGAAAAAAGCCCTGAATCCGCTGAGTCTGATGACCGGAGCTCTTAAACGGAACAGTCTGAAGCACTTCACACCAAAGATAACCATCTATCTTGATAAAAAGCACTATATTGTCAAAACGGCTGAAAATGCCCGCGAACTACATGAAGCCCTGCGTCTCAGACACGATGTCTTTTTGGAAGAACTGCTGCACAAACGCCGTAAATCCAAACTCGATGTGGACCACTTTGACCGCCGTTGCGACCATCTGCTCATCATCGACAAACGCTCTAACAAGCTGATCGGCACCTACAGGCTGCAGTCCTCACTTTTCACCCGGCGCTGGTATACCGCCACCGAGTTTCACATGAAGCAAATCCGCAAACTGCCCGGCAACAAACTCGAACTGGGCAGAGCCTGCGTGCATCCCGATTTCCGCAACGGCGTGACCATCGCCCTGCTCTGGGAGGGCATCCATGCCTATATGTTAGCTAGCGACACCCGTTATATGTTTGGCTGCTCCAGCATTAAGACCATGGATAAGGATGAAATCGGACACATATACAATTACCTCAAACAGCAAAACCACCTGACTGACGAGCTTAAGGTCCGTCCCAAAGGGAAATACAGGATTTTTGGACTGCACCGGCACCTCAAGAAACATCCCCGTTTCCACAGCAATATCGAGGCAGCCGACATTACCGGCAAAATCCCAGGTTTACTGCAATCCTATCTCAAGGTCGGAGCCAAGGTCTGCGGCAGACCGGCACTTGATAAAAGCTTTCGCTGCATTGATTTTCTGACCCTGCTGGATGTGACGGAACTCCGCCAGCAATATCTGCGTAGAACCGCTTCTGCCCAGCCTGTAAAGACTGCAGTCAAGTGAAGGAGCAGAGCGCTTTTGCCGGTATGATGCGTGGTTTACGTTTACTGAGTGTCTGCTACTGGCTGCTCAGTTTCTTTATCAGAGGCTGGCTGATGCAGGTCTTCATCCGGGACAAAATCAAGCGCCGGCACCGGCAATCCCGCCTCACTACGATTACAGCCCGCCATATGCTCAAATCCTTTCACATCAAGGTCAACCTCCGGAATCCGGAACGTCTGCAACTGCTGGATAAAGTCAACGGGCTGATTGTCTCCAATCATGTTTCTTACCTCGATATCATCGTTTTGGCATCGTGTTATCCGATGGTCTTCATCACTTCGCTGGAAATGGCTGCCAATCCCATTTTAGGAGATATTACCCGCTTGGGCGGAAGCCTTTTTACCAATAGAAAGAAACGCACCACCCTGCCTGCAGAAATTGCCAATTTCACCACCGCTCTCAAGGAAGGATTCAATGTCGTCCTTTTTGCCGAAGGAACCAGCACCAACGGCGCTTCCGTCTATCCTTTCAAGAAATCCCTCTTTCAGGCGGCAGTCAATGCGGAAGTGGACATCCTGCCCTGTTGTGTGCGCTATGCCAAACTCGACGGCATTCCCATCACCAGCCAACCTCAACGCGATATCATCTGCTGGTATGCCACCACCACTTTTCTGCCCCATTTCTGGAAGCTGCTCAAGCACGATGTGGAAGCCGAAGTCTCCCTGTTGGAACCGATTCACCATGACCCCAAGCTCAACCGCCAGCAACTGAGCGAACTCACCCACGAGAGCATTCTTTCCGCCTTTTTCCAGAGCTGATTTCCGCCTTTTCCCCCAGATCCCCGGTTACTATTCTTCCTCTTTTGCTGCGAGGGGTTAGCGTGGGGAAAGCCCTCGATGACCCCTCGATGACCCCTCCGGGCAAAAGACGAAGGATTATGACTCCCAAATCAGCTTAACGTTTATCAATTATACAGATAGCTATGCTGTAAGGATTATCCGGAAAGAAATTGCTTGTCAAGATGACGCGTAGTGTTATATTTAATACTATAATTTCCACTACTTGATAATCAGGGAGGTAAATGAGCATGTCCAGGACGCACATGGTGGTTCTCGGTTTTCTGCATGAAGCACCGATGTATGGCTACAAAATCGGGCAGATTGTAGATAGCAAGCACTTTCCCGTCTGGTCGGGCATCAAGGTCGCCTCTGTTTACAAGGCAATGCAATCCCTGCACCGGCAAGGCTATATCGACGGGGAGCAGGTCATGGAAGGAAACAGTCCGCCCCGCACCGTCTATCATATCAACGCCAAGGGCAGGAAACGGCTGACGCAACTGGTGACGAAGTTTCTGGAACAGAAAGACCTGCCCGGACAGGAGTTTTGGATAGGACTGTCCTTTGCCAGAGGCATTTTTACCCGCAGGCAGTTTCAGAAAATCCTGCACAGCCGCATCAAAGCTATCAGACAGTTGCAGGCTGCAGGCTGCAGTGAACGCTGTCAGGAACTGGTCGATGCCAAAAAGATACCAGTCATCCATCGGCACATGGTGAGTCTTGCCGATAAATGGTCAGCAGCCGAAACCGAAGTTTTGGAAGACTTGCTGGGCAGGTTGAATACAACTGATTACGACGATTTTTTCAAGGAGTAAACAAGTGCGAAAGATATTGATAACAATGTGGTTTGCCGCTTTGCTGAGCCTGGTTTCAGGACTTAGTCTGGAAGAGGCAAAGCAGCTGGCGCTCAAACATAACCCCGCTTATCTGGCGCAAAAACAAGCGACAGAAGCAGCCCAATGGAGCAGTCAGCAGGCTTTGGGCAACCTTTTACCATCCCTGACTGCCGGTGCCACCTATCTCTACCTCGACCCTGCGCCTTCCTATCAGTCAGGACAGAATACATACACGCTGAACCACGATTCCCGCAGTCTGGAGCTTTCCCTTTACCAGCCGCTATTCCTGGGCGGAAAGCTCTGGCAGTCCTACAAGATAAGCAAAATCAGTGCCGGCATGGCAAAGCTCAACCTGGAAAATGCCCGTCTGACCGTCAGCCGGGAAGTGGAAACCAAATATTATAACGTATTGCAACTGAAGGAATTGCTTGCTATAGCAGAAAAGGACCTGCAGAGCACCAGACAAAGCCTGGAAACAGCTGAGGTGCGCTTTGGGGCAGGCACTCTATCCGGCGCTGACCGCAACAAAATCAGGTCAAGGCTGGCAGCTAAGGAAGTGAGTCTGATTCAGGCACAAACAGCTTTGGAGCTTGCCTGGCAGGATTTGAAAAACACTCTGAAGCTGGATGATACACACAGTTATGAAGAATTGCAGGAGCTTCCGGATGAAAGTCTTTCTGCAAGGCTGACGGAGCTTTCTCTGGAAGCCAGCCGCAACTTCACCCAAAAAGCGGTGGAACTCGCCCTGCATAGTAACTACGGATTGCGCACCGCCTCTGCTGCGGTTGACCTTTCCCAGAAAGCCTACAACATCGCCAGAGGGAACTTTTTACCCACAATCGGACTGGCGCTGAGCCGTTCTTTTGCCGAAAACGGTATGGACAGGTATGAGTTTGAAGGCAGCAACACGCTGGCATTGACAGCTTCCGTGCCACTTCTGCCTTTTTGGAACAACTATTCAGGCAGCCGCAAGGCATATCACGAATTGCAGAAAACGCGGCTCGACTATAACGCTGCCGAAGACGGAATCCTGCTCAGCGTCAAAGCCGCCGCATTGAACCTGATTAGCGGAGCGCGCCAGGTCAACGCTGCTCAAATCGCTTACCGGACCACTCAAGATACCTATCTTCAAATGCGGGAACGCTATGCCAATAACCTGCTTTCCGCCACCGATATGCTCGATATCGAAATCATGCTGGCTGCCTCCATGACCAGCCTCAACAATGCCCGGTTCTCCTTCCTGAAAGCAAAATCCAGCCTGCTGCAGGCACTGGGAACCGATGACGAAAACGTTTTATCCGAATTGTTTATGAATTAGGGAGAAGATATGAAAATACAGAAATTGATAATCGTAATACTGACAGCCGGTTTTGTCCTGACCGGCCTTGCTTCCTGCGGCAGAAAACAGGTCAGGTCAATGCGTTCCACGGGAGAAAAACAAGTGGTTATGGTGGAAGAGCTGAAACTCAGCGACCTGAATGAATACATCACTGTCTCAGGCAAACTGGAAGGCAGCAACGACGTCCTGATGGTCAGCGAAACCACCGGACGCATCCTGAAACTATATAAAAAGCTGGGTGACCGGATTGCCAAAGGCGAACGCATCGGCAGCACGGATAACGATGTTTACCGCATCCAACTGGACCAGGCTGAAGCAGCCAAGCTGGCGGCGGAATCATCCTTTGAAAATGCCAGGCTCAATCTTGCCGCCTCCGAAAATCTTTATCAGAAGACCTCTATCTCCGCAGCCGAATACAATGCAGCCAAAGCAGCATTCAAAGCCGCCAAGGCAGGTCTGGATGGTGCCACGGCAGGATGGGAAGCTGCCCGGCGTAATTATAACAATTCCTTCCTGGTTTCTCCAGCCGATGGGGTAATTGCCAAACTGATGGCGCTGGAAGGTCAATACATCACCTACGGCTCTCAAATCGCCTATATCGCCAACAACAGCAGCCTCGTCATCAAAACAGGCGTGGGGGAATCCCAAATAAGCAAACTGAAACAGGGACAAAGCGCAGAAATCAGCGTAAATGGAGCAGCACAAAGCACCAGGGGCATAATCAGCGGTGTGGGATTGCGTCCTCTGCCGGGTGCAGCCAATTATTCGCTGGAAATCAGGATTTTGGATAGCAGAGGTCTCCAGCCCGGAATGGTCGCCACTGCCAGAATCCTCAGCGGAACAGTGAAAAATCAGCTTTTCACCTCCATCAACAACATCTTCAAGGAATACGACCGCTACTATGTCTATACGGTAAACAACGCCAATCAGGCAGTCCGCAAGGAAATCAAGACAGGCAAAGTAATCGGTGAAAACGTCGTCATCCTGTCCGGTCTTTCCGCCGGTGAAAAAATAGTTACCACCGGTGCGGAAAACCTGGAAGACGGCATCAGCGTCGAAATCAGGAGATAGTATGTTTTCCGTGGCAGAATCTTCACTCCGCTATTCAGTTCTGGTCAATATGCTGACTGTCGCCATATTGGTTTTTGGCTTGGTTTCGATGGTTAGCCTGCCCCGGGAAGAGTTTCCCGCCGTGGATTTTGGCAGTGTCCTGATTGTGGCAGTATATCCCGGAGCTTCGCCTGAAGAAATCGAGCAGCTGCTGGTCAAAAAAATCGAAGACGGTGTCTCCGATATTGACGGCATAGATTATGTCTCCACCACTGCTGAAGAAGGCAAAGCCATCTTCCGTATCCGTTTTGAGAGTGGTGTTGATCCTGAAAAAGCCTTCGACGACGTCAATACCGAGATGAATAAAATCACCGATTTGCCTGAAGGTGCCATTGACCCGGTCGTCATCCGGCTCAATATGCGTGAAGTCAATCCCATCGCTCAGGTCGTGCTGGGTGGGCAGTTTACCCCCGGTTCATTGCGTGAGATAGGAGAAAACTTCAAAGATGGCGTCCTTGATTTGGATAACATCTCCAAGGTCGATATGCTGGGCAGCAGGGAACGCCAAATCTGGGTGGATGGAGACCAGGCAAAGCTCGATGCCTATGGTCTCACGCTCAGTGACCTGACAGGAGCCATTCAGGGCAGAAACCTCAATATCCCGGCAGGCAATTCCCGCTTTGGCAAGATAGAGTTTCTGGTCAGAACGCTGGGAGAGTTTAAATCCACCGAAGAGCTTGCCTCGCTGATTGTGCAGGCAGACGCCAATGGCGGAGTCATCAGGATAGGTGACGTGGCATCAGTCCGAGACACTCTTGCCAGAGCAGAAACTGTGACCCGGTTGAATGGCGAGCACAGCGTCAGCGTACTTGTCTATAAAAAGGCGGCAGGAAACATCATCAAGGTCATGCAGGATGTCCGCAGCTATGCGGATAAGTTTGAACAAAGCGTCCCCGGCTTGAACATCAGTGTCCGCAACGATGGTTCGATCGATGTCCGCAATGGCATCAACTCCCTGGGCAGCAATGCGTTGCAGGGTATCATCCTGGTCTTCCTGATGATGCTGTTTTTCCTGGGCTGGCGCAATGCTGTCCTGGCTTCCATCGGAATACCGCTCAGTATCCTGATTACCTTTATTGCCCTGTCTTACTTTCACATTACTCTGAACAACCTGACCATCTTCGGACTGATTATTGTAGTCGGCATGGTGGTTGACAATTCCATAGTCGTGCTGGAGAATACCCACCGTTACAGGGAAATGGGTTATTGTCTCAAGGACTCCATTGTGATGGGAGTGGACCAGGTTATCTGGCCCGTATTTTCCTCTACTTTGACGACGGTTGCCTCCTTTCTGCCCCTGCTTCTGATGGAAGGTATCATGGGTCAGTTTCTGAGCGTGTTTCCCATCGTTGTAACTTTAGCTCTGCTGGGTTCGTGGTATCAGAGCATGGTCGTGCTTCCCACCAATATGAATCAGTTCGGTAAAAAGCTCGAATCCGCAAACCAGCGCACCACCAAGCTGATTAAACCGGTGGTCAGCTTTTACCAGAAAGCGATTGTCAAAGTGCTCAAGCACCGTGCCCTGGCTCTGTGGTCCATTATCATCCTGTTGCTGGCGTCGTTTGGGGTCCTGGCATCCGGACTGATTCGTTTTGAATTTTTCCCGTCCAGCACAGCCCAGACTTTTGCCATTGAGATAAAGACTCCCCTGGGGACCAAGCTGGATGAAACGGAAAACATTATCGCTCTGGTCGAGAAAAGAATAGCTGCCCTCAAGGAAAAGCAGGATATCGATTTTGTCACCAGCACGGTTGGCTCCATTGGCAGTGAGGGCAGACAGGATATCAAATCCAGCAATGCCCAGATTAATATCGACCTGGTCGAGCAGGAGAAAATGAAATATACCCACGACGCCATCAAAGCTGCCATCCGCAAAACTCTGGATCAGACTCCCGGCGTTTATTCCTTTAGATTCAGGGAAGGTCAGGGCGGACCTCCCATCGGTAAAGACGTGGAAATCCGCATCAAAGGCGAAAACCTTGACCGTCTGGCATATCTGGCGGATACCATCAAAGACAACCTGAAGAAAATCCCCGGCGTTGCCGATATTGATGACAGCTTTGACCAGGGTAAAAAGGAAATCAGGATAGTGCCCGACCCCGACAAGCTTTCTCTTTATGGGCTTTCCGTGGCTCAGATTGCCATGGCGGTGCGCACTGCCGGCACAGGTTCCGAAGTGTCCCAATACAGGGGCGGAGGAGTCGATGAATACCCGATTGTGGTCAAACTCGACGATAAATATACCCAGGAACTGGAACCCCTCAAAGACCTCAAGGTCAAAGCCCGCACCGGCGAACTCATCGCCATCCGCGACCTGGCTAACTTCGAAATCAAGAACAGCCTTTCCCAAATCGAGCATCGGGACAAGAAAAGAGTGGTTACGATTACTGCCGCCACAGTCAGATTTGATGATAACGGACGCACCCGCAAACGCACCCCTTCTGAAGTCGTTTCCCTGCTCACGGGTGACAGATTAAGAGGCAAACCCGGTCTGCTGCAAAACTTTGAGCAGCGCAATCCCGGCTATACACTGGAATTCGGCGGCATGCAGGAAGAACAGCGCAAAAGTTACGGCTCGCTTTACAGCGCTTTCCTGATTGCCATTCTGATTATCTATACGATCCTGGCAGCCCAGTTCCGCAGCTATGTCCAGCCCCTGATTGTGATGACGACCATCCCCTTCGGCTTTATCGGAGTGATTTTGGGACTGCTGGTGACAGGTCTTCCCTTCTCGCTCAATACCCTCATCTCAGTTGTAGCTCTGGCGGGAGTAGTGGTCAACAACGCCATCCTGCTGATTGACTTTATCAATCAGGAACGCGAAAGAGGCACCGACCGCTGGCATGCCATTGTCCAAAGCGGTTCTGTCCGCCTGCGTCCCATCATCATGACCACCGGAACCACGATTGCCGGAATGCTGCCCATCGTTTTCAGCACGGGAACCAGCACCCAAGCCTGGCGTCCTCTGGCGGTCAGCTTCACCTTTGGGCTGGCTTTTGCCACTTTCCTGACCCTGTTTATCATCCCCGTGATTTATTCCATGGTGGATAGCTTCTTCGGAAGGTTTGGTCTGGAGCGCTTCAAGGAACATAAAAAGTTCACTGAAACCATGGAATGCAAGGACAAAAGCGTTTCTCTGCCGGAGGCTCCCAATCCCGAATCTTGATAACAGGGAACGCGAATTGACATAAATACGCAAATAGTGATATTATACAGAAGGGCAGGATTATCTCCTGCCCTTTTTATTATAAACAAATCTTAGAATTTACTCTTATCTGTTGGAGTTGCCTGTTCTTACCGATGAAATCGGGTATCAGATAATTAAAAGACCATCCCCACCCCGACAAAGGGCAGCAGCGGTTTGAACTGCACACTGCCTTCCAGTAGGAAATTTTTGTTATAACGTATTACTGCTCCGGCAATTCCCGAACCAAAGGTCAGTTCCTTGCCTTTGACTGTCGTAACTCCCGATGAGCCATTGACGTTTTTGACCTCGACCATTTCAGTGCGCAATGCTGTTCCGGTGCCGACATAAGGGTAAAAGTTCTTGCCCAGCTTGAACATATAGCCCACCATGATGGTGTCGTATTTATACCAGATATCATTTTCGTCGATGGTTCCGCCCTGTGCCATGGCTTCGCCCACCGAGAGGTCGGCATTATAGTTTTCGGCGGAAGGCAGCAATGTCCGGTTCCACATCAGCATCAAGTGTTTATAACCCAGTCCCAGTCCACCCTGAGACCAGTTGACATGGGCATAGGCGGAAAGCCGGTTGGTGAGTGAATCTCCCTGCGTCAGACTGGTCAGATTGAGCAGCGAGCCCAAGTCGATTGTGTTATCCTGCGTCTGTGCCGTCAAAGGCAGCCATAGCAGCATACTTAAGATTATCAGTATAAGTCCTTTCATCTATCCTCCAATTTATATTCATCTTTTTGTCAGGCACAGCATTGCACGTATTCAGGACTGGCATTTATCACTGTTAATTTAATTACCTATAAAGCGCTCTGCTGTCAATAGATTTTCTGATTTTTATATTGCAATTTGATTATCATCCATGCTTGCCGGGAGGGGTTAGCGTGGGGAAAGCCCTCGATGACCCCTCGTTGACCCCTCCGGTTAAAAGGGCAGGAAGAGCGGAAAAATTAGCGATTGACAGAAAATGGGCTGCGATTTATGCAATGGAAGACAGACTATTTCCCAAGCGGGAGGAGGAATCCATGCGACTGCCTGATGTTAGTTTATCCACACAGTAGAGAGCTTTGTTCATAACAGCTTTAATCCTTGTCTGCCTGAGCTTTAGGCTCAGCCTAAGCGCAGCACCACGGGGCATGACCACCCGGGAAATCGAATGCAGTCAGAGCGTGAGCGGAACTGCCATCCCCTGCCCTGCTTTCAGCACCGGGGAAAGCAATTCTCTGCAGACGCCAGGGCAACTGCGTGAGGACTGGATTCCGGTTGATTCACTGCAGCTCAATACCTGGCTGGATGCGGGAAAACACCTGGGGCTGATGTTCAGTTCCAGTCAGAACGCTTTTCAGGAATGCACCGACATGAACGAACTTACCTTTGCTGCCCGGCAGGCTATTGCCAAATCCCCCGTCTGGATACAGGCTCAGCTTTCCAATACCCTGCGTCAGCTCGAATCCGGTGACCAGAATGTCTGGGCGGCAGTCATCAATGACGCGGATGACCCTTATGTGGATGAAATCGCCTTCAGTATCGCCACTTCCAGCGCTGTCTATCTGGGTTCGATTTACGCCCATCCGCAGATGATGCTGGAAAATGCGCAGATGCTCTATACTGCCGATGCCGCCTTGCCTTATGTGCAGATTATGAACTTCGGAAGTGCCGCCATGGGCGGGGATTATTACTCCACCACCTATTACAATAAACTCAATGCAGACAGCACCTTATCCCAGGTCTATGTCCCGCGGGAGATATATTACTGGTATATCGTCCACCCCAAAATCACGGACGAAATCCCCGCCTATATCGACCCTGCCGTCGTGGAAAGCAACACCACCCACGCCAATAACATAGCTGCTCCGCCCACAGGTCAGTTCTGGCGGAGTTTCTTCTTTAATGCGGCAGAACAAAACTATCCCTGCCTGGCTGATACACTGGGCATGTATTCCACAGTGCGCAACCTGAACGGCAATAACGGCGACGCCATCCATGCCATCCAGGGCTGGATCAACCGCACCATGAGCTTCACTTCCAACAGTGAACGACCGCATCAGCCGGTGCGCATTTACCGAAAGCACATCGGACGCTGCGGTGAATATGGAGATTACACCATGGCGGCTGCCAGAACGGCGCTCATCCCCTGCACGCAAATCACCACCATCAGCACCGACCACGTCTGGAACGAATTCTGGGACGAAGGCTGGGTACAATGGGAACCCGTGAATGGCTACATCAATACCCCGCTGGTCTATGAGAACGGCTGGGGCAAGGTCTTTGGCTCTGTCTATGAAACCCGCAGCGATGGATGTATGACCCCCGTCACCGAGCGCTATTCGGAAGGTCTGGCAACCATCACCATCTCCGTGACGGACAGCCTGATGCGTCCTGTGGACGGGGCAAAGGTCTTCCTTGCCATCTATGAAGGCGGCATCCGCATCGACAACATCGGCTTTACCGGCAATAACGGCATCTGCGTCTTCCCCGTCGGTGAAAACAGGCATTACTACGCCCGTTGCGAAAGCCCAATCGGAGTCTATCCGCTCAATCCCGGCACCTATATGTCATTGGTGGAAAACTCCGTGAATGGAGAAGCTTATAACTATCAGTTCACGATTGACAATGCCCTGCCTTTGCCCTTAATCAATCAGATTGCTCCTCCGGCAGATGCTCAGGATGATTGGCAAATGGCGGTGTCCTTCAGCGTGCCGCATCAGATTATCCGGGGCAGTGTGACCTGGGACGACGTCGATATCGTGGGACCCAAACCCTGGTTCTATAAGCAACTGGATCAACCCGGAACCATAAACCTGCTGATGACGGACCCGGATGGCTATATATTCTACGAAATCGCGCAATCCTGCGACGCCTTTAACGTGCTCGGCAACGTCCAGTCCGGCAGTGCTTTCTTCAATATCCCCGCCAACAGTGACTGGTATGCCTTCCTCGATAACA
>DAHVPA010000050.1 GCA_027318525.1 Candidatus Cloacimonadota bacterium
GGGACGTGAACTCACCGTAATAGAGGTGGATGCCTTCGCTTTGTTTACCGTAAAAGAATTTGGGGTTTAGGCGCAGGATACGGCAATAGGTGCGCAGGGCGAATTCTGCCTTGGGCAGATAATGTTTGGGAGCGTTTAGCAGAATGTTAAAATTTGGATATTTTTCCATGTAACTATGGGTGATTAATCCGAATTATTAATCAAGACCATTTTGAGGATTTGAGAGATGTCTGTGACATAGTGGATGTTTAACTCAGAAAGGATGTCTTTTTCCAGTTCTGATACTGACTCGGTATTTTCTTTGGGGATGATTACTTCCTTAATCCCGGCACGTTTGGCAGCAAGCAGCTTTTCCTTCAATCCTCCAATTGGAAGGACTTTGCCCTGCAGGGTTATTTCACCGGTCATGGCAATATCATGCCTGACTTTTTTCTGCATAAAAAGAGATGTCAGAGCTGTGGCAAGCGTGACACCGGCCGAGGGTCCATCTTTAGGGACAGCACCGGCTGGCAGGTGAATATGAAGGTCTGACTTTTCAAAATCTGTAAAAGCAATCTTATATTTCTTATGGTTAGCTTTGAGATAACTAAGGGCAATACGGGCAGATTCTTTCATCACTTCGCCCAGCAACCCGGTCATAATCAGATTGCCTTTTCCAGGCATACGTATGCACTCGCAAAAGAGGATTTCACCACCGTATTGCGTCCAAGCCATTCCAGTGGCTACACCGATTTCAGGTTTACGGTTTGCCAGTTCCAGACTGTATTTGCGAGGTCCGAGATATTGAGATATATTCTGTGAAGTAAGATTTATGCGTAGCTCTGTTCCGGAGGCGAATTGCAGAGCCAGTTTACGGAGGATTGAACCTATACGTCTTTGCAGATTGCGGACTCCTGCCTCCCTCACATAATAGCGGCAAAGCTCCTGCAGAGCGCTTTTTTGGAAGGTAATGGGTCTGCCTTTCAAACCATTTGCATCCATCTCTTTGGGAATCAGGTAATGCCTTGCAATTTGGAGTTTCTCGTTTTCCAGATAACTTGGGAATTCTATTATTTCCATCCTATCACGTAAGGGTGGCGGGATGGTTTCCAAAGAATTTGCAGTCGTAATAAACATCACTTCAGAAAGATCAAAAGGTAGATTAAGATAATTATCGATAAATGTATTATTCTGTTCCGGATCAAGGACTTCCAGCAAGGCTGAAGCAGGATCACCTCTGAAATCACGACCGAGTTTATCAATCTCATCCAGCATAAAAACCGGATTGGCAGTTCCCTGACGTTTGATTTCCATGATGATTTTCCCAGGCATGGCACCAATATAGGTCCTTCTGTGACCACGGATTTCCGCTTCGTCATGTATGCCGCCCAGAGATAGTCTGATAAAGTGCCGATTCATAGCTTTGGCTACAGACTTACCAATCGATGTTTTGCCAACTCCGGGAGGTCCTACGAAGCAAAGAATAGGTCCTTTCATCTGCCCTTTCAGTTTTTTTACAGCAATGTATTCCAAGACTCTTTGCTTGGGTTTTTGCAAACCATAATGGTCATGGGTAAGGATGCTGTCTATCTTTTTAAGGTCGAGCCTGTCTTTACTATAGTTCTGCCAGGGCAGGTTGACAATCCAATCCAGATAATTGCGGATGACGGCATATTCGGCAGCGGCGGGTTGCAAAGAAGAAAGCCTTTCAAGTTCTTCATTGGCAACTTCTCTTACATGTTCGGGGAGATTGTTTTTTTCAATCAGTAGCTGCCATTTGGTGATTTCCTTACTCACTTCATCCATTTCGCCAAGTTCTTTGCGTATGGCGTCCAATTGTTCTCTCAGATAATATTTTCGCTGGTCTTCGCTCATTTCCAACTGGATATTGCTGCGCAATTTGTTTTCCAGCCGCAATTGCTTGATGAGGTCTGCCAGATAGTTGTTTAGCAGATTAAATCTGGTGGGCAAATCGATAGCTTCTAAAAGAGATTGTCTGTCTTCAATCGCCAAATCTGTATTTCCGGCGATGATATCTGCCACCCGGCTGGACTGCCTGATATTGTTCAGTCCGGTCAGCATTTCACGGTTAACCAGATTGCTTTCTTGAGATATTTTTTCCAGTAATTCCAAGGCGATTTTGCGCAGGGCGGGGATTTCTGCCTGATCTTCTATTGGTTCTGGAATGCTTTCAACATCGGCAATGATAAAAGGTTCTTTCTGCACGATTTTTTGGAGACGGATACGGGAAGTGCCTTGCAGGAGGAGGCTGATGCTGCCATCCTGATTGCGCAGCATACGCAGAATTGTCACTGCTGTCCCGATCTGATATAGTTTGGTCTCACCTGTGCTATCCCTTTCATTTTCCAGAAAGAAAGCCAGAGTCTTATCATTGGTCAGCGCGTAATCTACTATTTGTTTGGATTCTTCGTCTGCCACTGTCAGGGGCATGAGTAAGAAAGGAAACATTATTCCGTCAGGGACATGCATCACCGGCAAGGTTCTGGGGATTCTGTTGGTAACTTCTTCCATTATGTTTTTCCGCCTCATTTTTAGGGTTCTGTCAGCTTATATATACAATCTCCATATTAATGAATCCTTATACCAAAAGCAAGTTTATTTGACAAGGAAAAAAACATAGCCTCCGCTATTGACAGTTAAGCATACAGCTTTTGTGGATCAATCCTGAATGTTATCATACCCTAATTGCCTTCCTGCTTGCTTCGTGGGGTCCACGTGGGGTAAGCCCACGAAGACCCCGCGTGGACCCCAGGCAGGAAGCAGGTTGGAAAAAAGCACAGAGTGGGTGCCGAACAGAATGATATGCAGATATTTCCATAAATTGGAATGTAGCTTGCACAATATATAATCAATATGAGTATAAAGATATCAGATAACATTAAAATTGGCTCTTGGACCAGGGTGGTTGTGCTTACCGGGGCGGGCATAAGTGCAGAATCGGGATTAAGAACTTTTCGCGATGGTGATGGTCTGTGGGAAAATCACAGAGTGGAGGATGTAGCAACCCCGGAAGGCTTTATGCGTGACCCCGAGCTTGTCTGGAGATTTTATCGCGAACGCTATTCCCATGCGCTCAAGGCTTCGCCCAATCCAGCCCATTTTGCATTGGCAGAAATGGAACGCAAACTGGGAGATAATTTCCAGATTATTACCCAAAATGTGGATGGCTTGCATCGCAGAGCCGGCAACAAAAATGTATATGAAATGCATGGCAGGCTTGACAAATGTTTTTGCCAAAGCTGCGGCAGTTCTTATGAAATGGCTGTAGTTAATCTGGCAGTCAGTCTTCCGCATTGCCCTCAGTGCAGTGGAATACTTCGCCCGGACGTCGTCTGGTTTGGCGAAATACCCTACTACCTCGATGTGATTGAGAAGCTGATCCAGAAATGCAATCTCTTTATTGTAATTGGCACCAGTGGAGTTGTGTATCCGGCGGCAGGATTTGTCATGGCTGCCAAATACAACGGTGCCAAAACCATTGGGATAAATCTGGAAAAACCCCGTAACGCAGAGCATTTCACTTTCTTTTACGAAGGCAAATCCGGAGAGTTATTACCTTCGCTTGTGAGGCATTGGCTGGAGTTTTCGGCTGTGGATGAAACCCGTTAACCGATTTCGTATAAAAATGGTCTATGTAAGGCTATGTTTCATTAGCATTTATACAGTCTTTTATTGTTAAATTGCATATCATTCTGCCCAGTCATAACCATTTGTAGTATTGTCCCGGTTTTATCCAAAAAACAGCAGAAGGATGTCATTTCTTAAATCCCTACTTCAAGCCATTGGCTTGCAGATACATGAAAATGATAGAATAATGAATGACACCAAGCTTGGGTCTGAATCCTTATAATGCTTGACACAAAACGCAGGAGAAAAAGCTTTGAAAAAAATATAATCAAAGAAATACTTACAGGAGGATAAGATGTTAATTCCTGATGATTTATATTACACTGAGAGCCATGAGTGGATTAGGGTTGATGGCGAAGATGCCACTATCGGCATCACCGATTTTGCCCAGCATGAATTGGGAGACATAGTCTATGTTGAGCTACCTGATTCTGGGAAAAAAGTTTCCGCAGGCGAACCCTGTGGCAGCATTGAAGCTGTGAAAGCAGTTGAAGATATAAATTCGCCTGTCAGCGGCAAAGTTGAAAGCCGCAATGCTGATCTCGAAGACAGCCCTGACCTGATAAACAAATCTCCCTACGACGAGGGATGGCTGATTAAGGTCAAGCTGAGTAATCCTGACGAACTGGAAAACCTGCTCTCCGCTGCTGAATATAAGAAGATAGTCGAAGGTTGAGTCATAAATCCTGATGACATATCAGAGAAATCCTTTCCTGATAATACTTTCAGCACCTTCCGGAGGAGGGAAAAGCACGATTCTGAGAGAAGTACTGAATAAATCTGACAAGATTGAATATTCTGTTTCATATACGACACGCAAACCCCGTGGCACAGAAGAAACCGGAGTTCATTATAATTTTGTTACGGAAGAGGAATTCAAGCAAAGGATAAGCAACTGCGACTTCTTGGAGTATGCTCAGTTCTCCGATAATTACTACGGAACCTCCATCAGCTATATCCGCAGCAGATTGATGGAAGGCAAGCACGTGATCATGGATATAGAAGTCCAGGGTGCAGCGCAGATCAGTCTGACTGAGATTCCCTATGTTAAAATCTTCATTCTGCCGCCGAGTCTGGAAGTGCTAAGAGAACGTCTTGTCAACCGTCAGACCGATACAGCGGAAGAAATCGACAAAAGGCTGATGATTGCACGTTATGAGATAACGCAAATCCCTTGTTATGATTACCTTGTAATCAATGACGATCTGGATAAAGCGGTTGATGACGTCATGGCAATTATTAGTGCTGAAGAAAATAGGGTTGACAGATATGGACAGCCCCAGCAAGAGTTTTTACAGGACAAAGACTTATAAGCAATGCGTTTCGAAAGGGACGCCCATAAACCCGAACCAAGGAGTATGATATGATAAATAAACGTGTGGAAACCTTCCTTGAACATACCAATATGAACTACATGTTCTGTTTGCTTTCCGATCTGGAAGTCTCTCGTCTCAACGGTCTTCCTCCCTATGTGAAGCAAAAGTTCCAAGATAAAATCACTGAGCTTGCCATGGACCACATCTCACAAAACGAAATTCCTGACTATATGATGGATATTGAAGAAGCCAAAGCTGAAATGGAACGTTTAGGTCTAACACCTGAAGAATATGAAAACGGCGGACGCAGAGAAAACTTTGACGACGAAGATGACTTTGAGACTGAGCTGGCAGCAGAGGATTTCCAGGACGATAAATATACTCCTTTCAAAGATGACAACTTTGACGATGATATGGATGAGGACGATTTAAGCGATTCAGACGAAGACTAATCCTCCCACATGAAAAAAGCCATCATCCAATACCTGGAGCAATTACAGGTTTCAGGCATAACTGAACTATACAGAACCAAAACATCCAAACATTCAGATTCCGATTCAGCCATAGCTTTTGCCGATAAGGCAGAGGTATTGGCAGAAAAAAAGGAAGCTTATAAAGACTGTCGTAAATGCCAACTTTGGACAGGACGGGATAAGTTTGTCTATGGCGAAGGCAATCCAGAGGCAGTCTGCATGGTAATCGGAGAGGGACCCGGTGCTCAGGAAAACCTGCAGGGCAGACCGTTTGTTGGAGAAGCCGGGCATCTTCTGGATAAAATGCTGATTGCCATAAAGATTAAACGGGATGAAGTCTATATCGCCAACATTGTCAAATGCCGTCCTCCCAACAATCGTGAACCAGAACAGGTCGAACGCCTTGCCTGTCTTCCGTATCTGATGGAACAGATTGAGATTATCCAGCCCCGCATCTTTCTGCTGATGGGCAGAGTGGCTGCTCAGACGCTGCTGCAATCAAATCAGCCAATGAAAGTTCTGCGTGAAAAGCCTCACGATTTCCTGGGCAGGCAAGCCTATGTTACCTACCATCCAGCAGCTCTCTTGCGCAATCCTGATTGGAAAAAGGAAGCTTGGATTGACTTGCAGAAATTCCAGGTTGTTTACACTGCTTTGCAGCAGGAAACATAATCTTCGTGTGTATTACCTGATATGAAAACTAAGATTTTAACACTCAGCATCTTCTTTGCAACGATATCCATATTTTGTTATAAAGTATACGCTACAACGGGATTCTTTAGTAATTGCCAATCCAATGTCAAAGTTCTGGGTGAAGTAGTGAATCAGATGGTTGTGCACAAACCTGACACAGTTTTTATCGCCGGTGATATTACATATTACGGTTCCCGACAGGATGATTTTGATTACTTCTTTCAGACAGTGAAACCGCTTACAGACATAGCATCAATTTATCCCGCCTTCGGCAATCATGATAAAGATACTGATCTTTTCCTGAAGCATTTTCCCCAGGTTGACAGCCTCACATATTATACAAAGGAAAGCGATGGCGTGCTTTGGATAATCCTCAACAGCAACCTCAAGCTGGCACCAGGTTCTACCCAATATAACTGGCTGCTAAACCAGTTGGAAACCAATCTGGACAGGACCAAGATCGTTATGATGCATCACCCGGTTTATAGTTCTGGTGCACACGGAGACGAAAAAGGCTTCAGCTTTTTGTTTCCCTCTTTGTTCAAGTCTTACAAAGTCTCAGCAGTATTTTCCGGACATGACCACATCTATGAACGCTCAGAACGCGACAGCACATATTACATCGTGTTTGGTGGTGCTGGCGGGAATTTGTATGATAATGTCAGCAAAAACGATTACTCAAAGGTCTTCAGTAAGACCAACGGCTACATCATATTAACTCGTGAGGGCAGCCTCATGCAGGTGAAGGCTTATCGTTTGGACGGTATGGTCATAGACAGCTTCAGCTTTTCGGTTAAAGAACAGCCACCAACGTTGCAAGAATAGCCGTTCCCGATATCAGATAATCTGCCTGTTTCATAGGTTTCTGCCTGAATTGCGTGTGCTTTCTGCCGTTACGAAACCCTTTCATATCCAATGCGATTGCCTGATACTGCAGGTCCTTCAGAGTCCAGCCTAAGATTGGAAGCAGCAATCCCAGATACAATCTGAGTCTGGACATCAGGCTGATTTTCTTGAGAGGGATGCCCCTCAGCCTGATTTGGGCGAGGCTTTGCCTAACCTCCCAGGTGAGTTGGGGCAGCCAGTGGAGGGTTAGTAAAACCTGAATACTAAAGCTTTCCGGGATTCTTGCGCTACGCATTGCGATAATATATTGGCGTGAAGGAAGATTCCACAGTAACGAACCAGAGAGCAGCAGGATCAGCAGCCGTAATGTCACTGTCACAGCAGTAATCAAGCCCCAGTCATACAATTTTAATCCTCCCAGATTGATAAGCACATTTTCCCTTCGGTTGAAAATCAGTTGCAGGATAAACAGACTGAAGACAACCGGAAGCAGTCTGCGGAGATGTCTAACCAGTGTCACCCGGCTGGGAACATCCCTGACCAGCAGCAGGATGAGCAACAGATTCAATGCCAACACATACCCCAACTCGTGTATAGTCTGAAATGTAATGGAACAGACTGCCAGGCAGGCTACCAGGATTATCCGTGTCAGGGGATGGATCATCTTTCCCATTTCAGGCTTCCGTCTATATTAAGGTGCAGGACAGCGTCCACACTTGAGAGTAGTGGTTCAGCATTATGTGAGACAACCAACAAGCCGTCATTGAGCTTTCTTCTTGTTTGGAGCAGGGTCAGCAGAATGTCCAAATGCTCAGAATCCAATCCCGCCAATGGCTCATCCAATATCCAGTAACGTTTGGGAAACAGGGAAATCCCTGCCAGCGCCAGACTCTTCAGTTCTCCTGTGCTCATTGACCAGACCGGCTTCTCAGCTTTATCCTGCAGCTTCCATTGTTCCAAAGCCCATTTCACAAATCGTTCTTTCTCCTGTTTACTGCCGTCAGAACCTTGCAGCCATAGGGAAAGGTCTTCCCGCGGATTGACTCCAGCCAGATTATTCCGTATGTTTTGCTGCAAAAAAGCAAGTTTCTGATACAAAGCCGGTTTCTTTTTATTGGGTTGCGCCAAGTTCGGATAACTTACCTTGCCGGAGAGAGGGGAGAGCACAGAAGCAGCTAATCCTGCCAAGGTGGATTTGCCGCTGCCGTTTTCACCAGTCAGCAGGATAGCTTGATTGCCCGGCAGGTTCAGGTTGAGGTCTTGAAAAAGAAAGTCCCTACCGGGATATGCGAAGCTGACTCTTTCGAAGTTGATGGAAAAGGAGTTCATTGCTGATCACCCGCAAGCATTAGAATCTGCGGATGCAGTTCGTTTATAAGGTGGGAATGTTCTGCTGCCACAATGACTCCGCCTTCTTTAAGATAGTCCTGCATCCAGTCTATAACAAGCTGGGCATTGGTTTCAGACAAGCCTGCCAGAGGTTCATCCAGCAGCAGCACACCAGGTTTCAGAGCTGCTTGTGCTGCCAGGGAAACCATCTTTTGCCAGCCTGGTGACAGCTTATGCACGGGGCATTCCAGCCAATCTATCAGATGGAAACGGGTAAGAGCAGCTTGCAGTCTTGTTTCAATCTCAACCGGTGTCAAACCGATATTTTCCAGAGCAAAGCAAAGCTCTTCTTCCAATGTCGTAAAAAACATCTCCCACTTTGGATTTGAGAGGGATAAAGAAACCTGTGGGGATAGGCAGTTAAGAGGAATATCGTTGCTTAGTGAGCCTTGCAGATATATCTCACCCTGCCTGGTTGCTTCAATCGTCTGGGGTATCACATTAGCAAGCGTATAAAGCAGCGATGTCTTTCCACTGCCATTAGCTCCTTTCAACCACAGAGCATCACCTTGTTTCAGATGAAAACTGATATCCTGCCAGAGTGGTTCGGCATTGGGGTAGCAGAGGCTGAGTTGTTTGACCTGCAGCACGGCTCAGGGCAGCTCGATCCAGTCACCCGGAATGAACGGTTCGGCATCGGGAGCTGATAACGATTCCAGACTCACAGTCTTTCTTGCTGTGACTGCTCTGACAATTTCATCAATCCTGTCAGGTTTTGACCATTGTAGGAGTTCATAAAGGTATGGCAGTCTGTACAGAAAGTCCTGTCGTATTAGTGCATAAGGTCCTGCCTGAAGATAGACGACATCCTTGAGCCACATGCCCGGTGGGATTATAGGACTAATCAGATTGAGGTTGTTATCTTTTGTCAGTTCAAAGACCGAGCCTTTCAGATGTTTTGGATATTCCAGCCTTGTTTTCAGACCGTCCCTGCTCACCAGTATGACAGAACCGGTATCTGTATGCATCAGCTTTGACATCACCTGATCAAAGAAATACCCCTTGATTTGCTCAAAAGGTTCCAGGCTGTTTGTGAGCTGCAGTTGTGCTTGTTCTGCTTCCCAGACAAAGATCTGGCGGGGAGGAGGAGCTGCCTTGAAGTCTTCCAGATAAATGCGGCTCAGTCCTCTGACCCAAAACATATCCCTCTGCTTGGGGAAGATGACTCTCACCTCAGTGCTATCCAGCATTTTGCCGTCTTTGGCAAGGACTATGTAACCCGGCATACTGTCCAATTCTGCTTTGTGAATGCGCACCATATAATTATCTTCGCTTTCAAAGCGGATGCTCTGAAAACCGTCATATTCATTTTTCCTCAGCCAGTCTTGCAGGTTGATGCCCTGCCAGCGCTCATTCAGTTGTTTGTCATGCTTAAATCTCTCAGTAGTGAAAATGACCTGTTTCTCAGTCCGCAGGGAGGAAAGCTTGTAATAATCTGCATCTCCATTGTAGTTAAAGACTTCCAGTCCATTTAGTGAAATGCAGATTCCTGCCAGCAGGAGCAGGCAGAGCATACTTTTGTGTAATATGTGTTTCATCTTATACCAGCCTGTAGCGTTTGATTTCTTTATAAAGCAGCCAGGAAAGGATGCCTCCCGCTGCTCCCGACATTACGGCTAATGTCAGGGCAATGTAGAAAGGTGCTTTGGGCAGTCTCATTATCATCCAGCCCACCAGCCAGGTGCCCGTGAGGTTGGAGACAATGCCATAAAGAATTTGTGCGTCTGCTTTGCCGTATCTTTTATAAAACAGGGCTAACAAATCAATAACAGCTCCCGGCAGAGCATAGGTCAGGATAGAAATTGCTCCATGAGACCCGAACCAGCCTGTGAGCATGACAACGACACCCTGCAGCAGTCCGGTGAGGACAGCAGTCCCGGGGCGTTTTGTCAAAGCCAGCGGAAGCACCAGCCAGAGCATGTTCAGTCCACCTGTCAATGACCCTCCGGGGATGCCCAAGGGTGTGGAAATTAGATGAGTAAGCGTTTTCAACAGCGGTTTGACTGCCAGTCCGAGTGCAGCCATTACGCTGATCAGCAACAGGTCTTTGGTGGCAAAGGGCTTCATCTTCATAAGCAACATTCTCACTTTGGGACGGGAAAGGTTATGCCGATTGTGCAATGTTTTGGGTAACCTTTCCAATTTCGGGAGGCACAGCCGTTTCCAACTGCACCCATCGGCAGGGATTCATGGCTCTGCAAGTGCGCTTTAGAACTTCCTGCTCGGTTGTTTCCCTTTTAATTTTACTTTGCTTTTTGTCAACAAATCCTCCCTCGCCAATCCTTTTACTCTTTTACTCCAGAGAGTCTGCAGAGACTATTCAGAGACTTTGCCTCTG
>DAHVPA010000051.1 GCA_027318525.1 Candidatus Cloacimonadota bacterium
GTTATGAACGGTATTTTAATGCAACCACTGATGAGGAAAAGGATAATGGGGTCAAAGAACATCTGAAAAGCGTCCGTAAACATGTGGCTGAGCTGGCGGACAAGAAATATGACGAACTCAAAGGTATCAATACGCTGGATTTCGTGCTGATGTTCATCCCTGTGGAAGCGGCGTATTTTGTGGCAGTCAATCACGATGCCGAGCTATATAGATTTGCCTCGGAGAAAAAAGTCCTGCTGGTCTGCCCTTCCACCCTGCTCATCACCATGCAGTTGGTGGGCAGCCTGTGGCGGATTGACGACCAGAAACGTCATGTGTATGAAATAGCTGAGCAGGGCGGCAAGCTGTATGACAAGTTTGTGGGCTTGATTGGCAGCATGGTTGAAATCAGAAAGAATCTGGAAAAGAGCGTGGATGCCTGTCAGAAAGCGCAAGCACAGCTTTCCGAAGGCAGGGGCAACCTGATTTCACAGACACAGAAACTGCTGAAGCTGGGTGTTAAAGCAAAATCAAGGCTGCCGGAAGAACTTCTTTTGGAAGCCGATGAGGAGGAAAATCACTTTCCTGAAGCTGAAAAAGTCAGCACTGCAGAAGAAGTTATCGGTTCCACTGAAAAATAAAACTCTCAGAAAGCCGATTAGGCTGGGCTGGCTGAATGCATTGTCAGAAAAGCTATATCCGATAGAATTAGCCACGGCTTAGGAGAATAAGAAAAGATTTTTATTGACTTGAATTTAATCCTCATTTATATTTATTTTATCATGCAATATGTATTAGCGAGAACAAAAAAAGGAGAGTGCTATGAGACATCTTAAATTGACCTTTTTGACCTTACTCATTTTGGTTGTTAGTGCCGGATACCTCTTTGCCGGCGGATTTGCTTTGTCGGGAATCGGTTCCAAAGCAATCAGCCTGGGCGGAGCATTCCGCGGAATGGCTGATGATGGCAGCGCCATGTATTGGAATCCCGCCGGACTCGGTTTTATGGACAAGAGCTTCATCTCCCTTGCCGGAGCAGGCATCATGCCCAAATCCGAATTCACCAGCGAAGACATTTTCCCCGGCATTACCGGAGATAAAATCACGGCTGAAGAAAAGCTCTGGCTTTTCCCCAACCTGTATGCCGTGAAAGCCTGCAGTGACTGCAAGTTTAAGTTCGGCTTGGGTGCCTATGTTCCTTACGGACTGGGTGCTGAATGGGATATCTTTGACCTGCCGACAGACCGCTTTTTCGGCGTTGTGGTGGATACCCTGGGCGGAACTGATATGCGTCCTGTAATCTTTGCCAACGAAGACGACTTTCCCGATAAGGAAATGAAAAGCTCCATAGGCATTGTGGATGTGCATCCGACCGTTGCTTATCAGATTTCTGACTATGTATCCATCGGAGCCGGACTGAGTGTCAACTATGCCATGATTGAAATTGCCAAGCTGATGCCGCACAGCGCACTGGGATACTTTTTACCCACGACTCTGAAGCTGGAAGGCACTGGTTTGGGCTTTGGCGGAAACATCGGTCTGATGTACAAGCCCAATGATGTGGTGCAGGTTGGCTTATCAGGAAAGCTTCCCTCCAAGATCACCATGGATGGTGAAGTCGAAGCAAGCCTCTGGCTGAGCAGCTATGCCAACTATGTCATGCACTATGACAACAATCCCGACCACTATGCTGCCGCCTTGCCCTATGCCGGTTTTGGGGCTACCTTCTCCGACACGACTGACGCCACTGCAGATCTGAATCTGCCCGGTGACATCGGCTGGGGAATTTCCTAGAAGATCAAACCTAACTGGGTCGTAAATGCTGACTGCTCCTATACGTTCTGGAGCGTTATGGACAAAATTACGATTGAAATGGATCCGATTCTTGACCTGACCATCGCAACCAAGGAAGAAGTAGAAATGGAAACCAACTGGAAGGACGCTTTCCGCGTCAGCCTAGGCACCCAGTATTCCTTCCCCAAAGTTGACCTGCGTGGCGGATTCTTCTTTGACCAGTCACCCATCCCCTATAGTTCCTTAAGCCCCACCTGGCCTGACACTGATGACAAATACAGCGGAAACGTTGGTCTGGGCTTCCATCTCGGCAAATGGCTGTTGGATGTAAATTACGAACACATCTTCTTCACAGAGAGGAAAATCAGCACCCCGACAGCCGACAATATGACCGGCACCTACAATACCGGTATCGACGCTGCAAACCTAGGAATTACCTACACCTTCTAAAAAACGATCCCATAAAGAAAGGCACAGGCTATAAACCTGTGCCTTTTATTTATGTGTTTAACTTTCAGATGCGTTTCTTGAGGAAGCGTCCCAAGCGTCGGATGCCTTCCACGTTTTTCTCCAGGGATTCGTAGGAGAAATTGAGGCGCAGGGTGTTTTTACCGCCACCGTCGCAGAAGAAGGAAGTGCCGGCTACATAAGCGACCTGTTCTTCTGTGATGGCTTCTTTGAGCAGAGCGCCGGTATCAAGCTGAGGTGGGCATGTCACCATCAGGAAAAGTCCTCCTTCAGGATGAATCCAACTGCAACCCTGGGGCATGTTATCTTCCAGGAGCTTGAGCATGTTCTGCTGCTTGACCTGATACATTGCTCTAATTTGCTCAATCTTCTTATCCAACAAACCCTTTTCCATATAGCGGGCTACTATTCTCTGGGTAAAGGCAGGTGTGCACAGGTCGGTAGCCTGTTTTCCCACTACAATCTTATCCAGCACATCGGGATGTCCGATTACCCAGCCGATTCTGTAGCCGGGGCAGAAAATTTTGGAAAAAGTGCCCAGCAGCACGACCTGACCAGTTCCATCCAGCTCATACATGGTTTTGCACTGGGTGCCTTCATAGCGCAGTTCGCGGTAAGGGCTGTCTTCCAGGATAAGGACATCATATTTATGTGCCAGGGCGATGATTTGTTTTCTGCGGTTTTCGGACATGGTCATACCGGCAGGATTCTGGAAATCCGGGATAACGTAGATGAACTTGGGTTTTTTGCCCATGGCTTGAAGCTTTTGCAGCTCTGCTTCCATGATGTTGGGGTCTTCACCTTCCTCATCCATGGGGATGCCGATGGGGATGGCACCATAGCTGTTGAAAGCGCTCAAGCCGCCCAGATAGGAGGGCAAACCCACAATCACATAGTCGCCGCGGTCGATGAGCATCTTGGAGATGAGGTCCAGACCCTGCTGTGAGGCTGTCGTGATGATAACATTTTCCAGGGAGACATCCACACCCTGTTTGCGATAACGGTTGACCAGCATTGTGCGGAGCAGGTTATCGCCTTCGGTGGAGCCATACTGCAAAGCGATATGGGCTTCCTTGTCCATGACTTCATTGATGATTTCTTTGAGTTCTGTAACGGGAAAAGTATCGGGGGAGGGAAGTCCTCCGGCAAAGGAAATGATATTGGGATTTTCAATCAGCTTGAGCAGTTCGCGGATGGCGCTGCGCTTCATTCCCTTGATGTTGGTGGATAGTGCTTGATTAAGATCGGAAATCATAATCAACCTCCATATTTTATTTTTTTGATATATTACTTTTTAGGGCGGCGGGCTTTGGCGGAAGCAGAGGATGGCGACCGCTTTTTGCCGGTATCTGCCGCTTTTTTATATGTCCTTTTGGGTTTATCTGCAAAGTCTGATTTTTCTCTGGAAGGTTTGTCATATGCAGGTTTATCCTGTCTGGAGGCGTATTCCCTGCGAGGTTTATCTTCATAGGAACGGCTTTCCCTGCGGGGTTTGTCCTGATAGGATGATTTGTCACCATAGGAGCGGCGTTCGCCGGCAGGTTTGTCACGATAAGCAGGTTTATCGCCGTAAGAACGGCTGCCGGAGCGTGGTCTGCTCTCGCGGTCGGAATACTCACGGGGTTTTCTATCGCCATAAGGCTTGTCACCCCGGGGTCTGTCATCATAGGAGCGGCGTTCGCCGGCTGGTTTGTCCCGGTATGAGGGTCTGTCGCCATAAGAACGGCTGCCGGAGCGTGGTCTGCTCTCGCGGTCTGAATATTCGCGGGGTTTTCTGTCTCCATAAGTCTTTTCGCCACGGGGTTTATCGTCATAGGAGCGTTCCCTGAATTGCCGGCGGGGTTTGGCATCTTCATCCGCATCATCCTGAGGCTTATCCTCATAAATCAGGACCTTACGGTTGTCTTTGCGCCAATCCCTGTATGCCTGCTTGATTTGAAGCTCCCAAAGCACCTGTTTGTCTTCATTCTCAAAGGTTATGATGTCGAGATGGTGTTGACGGTCGTGTTTGCCGATAAAGTTCTTGCGGGGAAACTCCACGACCAGTTCGCCATCTACGTTTAGTAAAGTAACTTCATTCAGGAAGACGCCCGCATCAATTTCGATGACGGCACGCGCTTCCACCATTCCGGTTTGAACGTCCCTAAAGTGAATTTTCATCTATTAACTCCATATTATCAGAGAATTAAAAGGCACTGCTAAGGTCAAGCTTTTTTTGTCTGCAGCTAATCCTGCATTTTTGCTGCGAGGGGTCATCGAGGGGTCTTCGAGGGGTTAGCCCACGATAACCCCTCCGGGCATCAGAGGGATTTGCCATCCATAAAAAACGGCAGATGCAACTTTTTGCTTGAATTAAATCGGGCAGTCTGATATCTTGACTTCAAATACTTAATTTCCAACGCAGTTGGGAAGCAAAGGAGATGAGGGATGAAAACCCTGGAAGGAAAACTGGTATCCAAAGGATATAAATTTGCCGTCATCATCAGCAGATTCAATGAGCTAATCGGCAAAAAGCTGCTGGAAGGTGCTCTGGATGGGCTTTTACGTCATGATGTAAAAGATCAGGATATAACCGTAATCTGGGTGCCGGGCGCATTTGAAATCCCTTTGGCAGCGCAGAAAGCAGCCGCGACAGGCAGCTTTGACGCCATCATCTGCCTGGGAGCATTGATCAGGGGTGCCACACCGCACTTTGAATACATCAGCGCAGAAGTCACCAAAGGTATCGCCCAGGTCAGCCTGCAATCAGGTCTTCCCGTCATCTACGGCATCCTGACCACTGACACGATTGAACAAGCCATCGAAAGAGCAGGCACCAAGGGTGGCAACAAAGGTTTCAATGCTGCCGTCTCCGCTGTGGAAATGGTTAATTTGTTCAGGGAGATAGGTAATGGGGCTTAGGCGTAAAGCCCGCGAACTGGCAATTCAAACTCTTTATGCACTGGATTTTTCGGAAAGCAACCCCGAATTCAGGGAGTTTAACCTGCTGAATGAATACCCGGAAATCCTGCAGCAAATGGCGGAGCATGAAAAGATAGAATCCGACCATGCCTCCTACCTGTTTGCCGAAGACCTTATCCGCAATACGATTATCCACCTCCATGATGTAGAGGAAATGCTGCAGAAGCATTCCAGCAATTGGAGCCTGGAACGCATCGCTGCTCTGGATAAGAACATCCTGCTGGTGGCGATATATGAGCTGATGTTTACCGCAACCCCTGCTCCCATCATCATCAATGAAGCGATTGAGATTGCCAAGAAATACAGCAGCGAATCTTCCAATAAATTCGTAAACGGTATTTTAGATGCGGTAAACCAGGAAATCAAGTTTCAGTCAAAGAATCAATAAACACTTAGGAACAGGAAGTATTATGTTGGAACTGACCCCGGAACGTGAAATCAAGCTGACCTGCAGCATAGGCGTAATCGCTTATAACGAAGCAGGCAATATCATCAAGCTGTTGCAGGCTCTCTGCGACCAAAACCTGACCCATGTCGAGATTGCCGAAATAATCGTCATCTCCAGCGCCTGCACAGACGGCATGGATGCCTTGGTCTGCGAATTTGCGCTCTCGCATCCACAGGTTTCACTCATCTGCGAAAAAGAACGGAGCGGAAAATCAGCCGCCATCAATATCTTCCTCAAAGAAGCCAAGTCCGATATTCTGATTATTGAAAGCGGTGATACCATTCCCGCTCCCGATACGATAGAGAAACTCGTTACCCCGTTTCTGGACAGCAAAATCGGAGCAACAGGCGGCAGACCCACTCCCGTCAATGACGAAAAAACCATGATGGGATATGCCGTGCACTTGCTCTGGCGTCTGCATCACCGCATGGCGCTGATTCATCCCAAGCTGGGAGAGATGATTGCCTTCCGGCGTGTCTTCACAAATATTCCACGTGATTCAGCAGTGGATGAGGCAAGCATAGAAGCATTGATCAGAAGCAAACGCCTGCAACTGATGTATGTGCCTGATGCGATAATCTATAACAAGGGTCCCGAGACTTTCAAAGACTGGATCAAACAGCGCCGACGCATCCAAAACGGACATCTCTGGCTGCTGCATAAGCATAATTACAAAGTGAGTTCTCAGGAAGGCGGTATCCTTTTTAAAATCATGAGAGATGAACTTAAAGATCGTCCCGGACAGATTTTCAAGCTGTTCCTCGTTATCCTGATGGAGTTCTATTGCCGTCTGCTCGGTTCCTATGACTACAATGTGAAAAAGAAAAATCCCTTTGCCTGGGATATCTCATCCACCACCAAAAACCTTGATAATACAAAGCAGAAATAGATTATGATATCATTGTTTCCACGCATTATCGGCTATCATCTGATGAAAAGGCTTGGATTCCCAAGGCTGATGCCCATGAACTATACCGTCAGCCTGCTGTATAGCTGCAATTCCCGTTGCAGCACCTGTAATATCTGGAAAAAAACGGCGGATAACCTGAGCGTCGAGGAATACCGTAAAATCTTCAAAAAGATAGGGCATGCTCCATACTGGATTACGTTTAGCGGGGGTGAACCCTTTCTGCGTAACGATATAGTCGAAATCGCCAAAACCATTTATGAAGTGTCCAGACCCAGAATAATCAACATCCCCTCCAATGGAATCCTGACCAAATCCATTGTCGAAAGAACAGAGCAAATCATCAAAGCCTGTCCCAAATCCCAAATCATAGTCAATCTCTCCATTGACGGCATTGAAGACCAGCACGACCAGATCCGCAATGTACCGGGCAATTATAAGAAAGTGCTCAATACCTTTCAGCAACTTAAAAAGCTTAAATATAAGAATTTTTCGGTCGGCATCCATACCGTGATCTCAAAATTCAATGTCGATACATTTCCCTCGATTGCAAACTTTTTGATGCAACTGCACCCCGATTCCTACATCACCGAAATAGCTGAAGAAAGAGTGGAACTGGGCACCATCGGGTCAGATATTACACCCTCCGTTCTGTCCTATAAGAGCGCTATTGATTACCTCATACACATGATTAAAAACGATAAGTTTAAGGGTATGAACAAGATAACGATGGCATTCAGGATTGAGTATTACAACATGGTGAAACGTATCATGCGCGATAGAAAGCAGATTATTCCATGTTTCTCAGGGCTTGCTTCTGCCCAGATCTCACCCGAAGGCGACGTCTGGTCATGCTGTATCAAAGCTAATCCTCTGGGCAACCTGAGAAAAATGAACTATGACTTCAGACAGATCTGGCACACTCCCGAAGCAGAACTGGAAAGACGTTCCATTCATAAGAAAGAGTGCTGGTGCCCATTGGCTAACGCATCCTATACAAACATGCTGATGGATTTGCCCACCCTCATACGGGTGTTTTACCGCAGCTTTATTAAGTGGTGGTCATGATGATCTCTTTATTGAATAAGGCAGCCCCGTTTCCGGGAGGAATGTTTGATTTCAACGCCTCTCAGGACGGACGTTTCGGTTGGTTCCTGCTGACCTGGCATCCTGAAACGGATCCTATCCTGGAAGAGATTCAAGCCCAAATCAAACTCGATATCCGAAATTCAGACCTGGGTCAGACTTCGCAACTTGAAATAGAGAACTGGTTGAAGCATTTCTTCGGTGAATACCATTGGAAGCTGCATGCGGCTTTCCGAAAAACAGCTATGCGGGAAAAAGGGATTTCCCTGCTGCTGGCAGTACTATTTGACCAGGAGCTTTACATCGTGGAATTCGGCAGGATGCTTTGCGGCTTGCTGGAGAAGAGCAGTCTGCAGCCTGTTGGCAGAAGCTGGACCAATTTTCATGTAAAAAGCCTGGATGAAATGGCTTTGCTGGGGATGTCGGAAACCGATATCCCGGTTAGGGTGCGGCGTTTGCTCTTGCCTGACAACAAGAGATTCATCGCCTTACCCAGCACAACTGCAGACAGCCTGTTCAAGCTGAACTATGACTATGCCACCCTGGACACCCTGATGCAATCGCTGGTGGAAGACGGATCCGGAGCATATTTTATCCTGGAAGGCAAACCCAAGCTTGCAGTTAAGCGCCGTCCCAGGATTCACCGGTATCATATCAGCGCTGTGCTGATCATTCTGATTTCACTTATCGCCCTTGCCTATATGCGTTATGGCAACCGCTGGCTGGAAAGCACCGGCAGAAAGGTCAAGCTGCTGCTCACCAGCAAAAACAGACTGACTGTGGAACAGATCCCCGATTATTTGAACATCCGCTCTCAAACCATCCGCCGCCAACTTCAAAAGATAGAACAATATGCAAATCAGCCTGCCCGTCACGTCAAACTGGTCCAAGCCTGGCAGACTGACCTCAATTTCCTGATTACAGCAGCTCCGGCTTTTGATACAGAGAACATATACATCATTTCCGAAAGCAACCTCATGGCGTTTGATAAAAAAAGCAAGAAACTGCAATGGAAAAGAGCTTTTGCCTCCAACATCATGGAAATAGAGGTCATCCGCGGCAACCTGATAGTGTTTCTAGACAACGGTCAACTGGTCAGCTTGAAAAACCGCGACCAGACTGCCTGGATTAAGACATCTCCGGACAATCTTTCCGGCAAGCAAGACCTTTCACCGCTGGAAATCAGCAGCGAACAAGACCCCCGGCTCAATGCCAGCATCCTTGTCGTTCCCGCTGAACGTGGCATGTATGTCTATGACGTCAGCTCAGGAAGTCTGCTCAGCGACCTTAGATTTGACCGCAAGCTGCAGTATTTGTCCGGATATGATGCTTACGAAAACTGCTTCTACGCCGTGGTGGCTGATGGCGTTTACTGTGTGACCCTGGATATTTTCAACTAAACCGTTAGGAAAGGTGTCATGCTCCGCCCTTACATTATCCCGTTGATTGTTATCCTGCTGCTGGCGGGAATCTGTTCCATACAGGCGAGAACTGCGCTTGCCCGTCTGCAGTATGATGGCGGAGGTGATTGGTATAATGACCCCGAAGTATTGCCCAATCTGGCGAAATATGCAAACCAGATTCTCACTACCGATTTCCCGCGTGACCAGGAGATTGTCAAGGCAGTAGACACCAAGCTGTTTGATTATCCTTTTCTTTATCTGACGGGACATGGCAATATCAGGTTCACCGACCGTGAACTGGATAACCTGCGCGAATGGATGCTGCGGGGAGGGTTTCTCTATGCAGATGATGATTATGGGATGAACGAAGCCTTTCGCCGTGAAATTAAAAGGGTTTTTCCGGAACGGGATTTGGTGGAGCTGGGTCCTGATTTTCCGCTCTATAACTCCTTTTTCAACTTCAGCAAACTGCCCAAGATTCACAAACATGATGAAAAGCCACCCCAGGCGTTTGGTTTGTTTGACGACGCAGGCAGACTGATGCTGCTTTATACCTATGAAACCAACATCAGTGATGGCTGGGCTGACCCCGAAACGCACAAAGACCCTCCTGAAATCCGCGAACAAGCTCTCAGGTTTGGCGTTAACATCATCTATTATATCTCCAATAAGTAGCTTATGAGAGTCTGCATCATTTCCGACCTGCACTATAAATTCTCTGCACAGATGCCGGAAGATATTGAACACAATGCCCGCATCGTCTCTTTTTTGAAAACCCTTCCCGGACATTATGACTGGCTGATTCTCAATGGCGATATCTTTGATCTCTGGTATGACTGGAAGTATGCCATTATCAAAGCTTATTTCCCTGTGCTCAAAGTCTTGGCGGAAATCAGGGAAAAGGGCTGCAAAATTGCCTATGTGAGCGGAAACCACGATTTCTGGTTCAATGACTTTTTGCCTGAACAGATGGGGATAGAGCTTTATAGTGACGCCTTTGTGCTGGAAACGGATAAGAAAAAGATATACTTCACCCATGGCGACCTGCATACCACCAATGACTGGAAATACAAGCTTCTGAGGGGATTCTTCCGCCTGGCTGCCACCAAGTGGATTTTTTACATACTGCATCCCGATTTGGCTTTGGGCTTGGGTAAACTGCTTTCTCGCAGCAGCAGGGAGCGCAGGATTCATCCCAACCTGCAGCAGAAAAAGAAAGCCGGACTGGAAAGATACGCTGCTTCACTACTTGATGATTATGATTTCGTAGTTATGGGACACACCCACGAGCCGTGTGTCATGCCTCTGGGCAAAGGAGTCTATGCCAATTGCGGCGACTGGCTGACAAATCATTCCTACATTACCATCATCGACGGCAAACTGCAACTCAATCAGTTCAAATAATCCATTAGTCCTCAGTTCTGTTTTATTATCTGTTTTAAATGCCTGACATCAGTCACAATTTGTATGCATTCTGCATATTATTATACATAACTGCTGCGAGGGGTCATCGAGGGCTTTCCCCACGCTAATCCCTCGCAGCAAAAGAGGAAGAATAGTAACCGGGGATCTGGGGG
>DAHVPA010000052.1 GCA_027318525.1 Candidatus Cloacimonadota bacterium
TGGTGGCACACCTGTCATGTGCGGCTGGTTAAAAGATAAGTTCGGGCTGTCCTGGCAGGTGGTTCCCGATACGCTGGATGAAATGATGCAGGATGCTGACAAAGAACGCCAGGACAGGGTCAACCGGGTGGTGCTGAGCTCTATCAAGCTGGACATCCAGGCACTGGAAGATGCCTATAACGGAAAGTAGATTAAGCAATATTATTTTAATCAAATTCCCCGCCTGAATGGGATTGACAATGAAAAAGGTGAGCCCGAAATTGGACTCACCTATGTATTCAACTGGATTCCGACCTGCGTCGGTAAGACTATTTCATTAACATCATGCGCTTGGTGCTGATATAGTTATCAGCCTGCATACGATAGAGATAAACGCCGCTGGTGACGGCTCTGCCGCTATTATCTTTGCCATCCCAAACCGACTGGTAGAAGCCGTTGGCTTTGGTGGCATTGACCAAAGTCCGCACGAGTTCACCCTTCAGGTTGTAGATTGAGACGTTTACCAGAGCGGGATTCTTCACACTGTAGGTGATGGTGGTGTTGGGATTGAAGGGATTGGGGTAGTTACCTGTCAAAGCTGTAACTTCAGCCGGGATAATCACTTCTTCCCCATTGGCGGTGATGTTGACTGAAACAGTATTGGAAGGACCTGATTCATATTGTCCATAATAGACGTTGGTTGTGTAGTAGCTATAATCGCCATTAGGCAAATCGTTATCGGTATAGGTTGCCTGGGTATTGACAACGAAATCCGTAATAGTGGCAATCAATGCCGCATTACGATAGACCTTGAGGGCTGTCAAACCTTCCCAGTTGCGGAGAGGATTATCGCGAACAGGAATCGGACCCGGCGCCCAGGTCAGGATAACGTCGTTCTGGTTCTGGATTTCAAACGTCAGAAGAGTCGGAGGATCAAAGCTCTGGGCTGTCATATCCGCCAGATTTCTGCTGCTGATGTAATTGCCGTCCGTCCTGGAATTGGCTATACCTGTAACTATCATTGATGTGGTGGGAATGGTGGTGCCAATATAGTCAACATCATAGAAGGTGGTGCGGAAATTGATAGTATTCGTGCCATCACTGAGGGCATAGACCGTTCCGTTGGCAAAGCTGGTTTCCGTGGTGCTGAAAGTAACGTTCACAAAACGCACCAGCTCGGACTCATAGCTTTCGAAATTGGTGCTGAAATCATTGAACGTAATCAACTGAGGTGTTAACACATTACCCGTGGAAGACGCAGCACCCGGATTGACCGTAGGCACAAATTCTATCATGCCGCCGTATTCATTGAGGGTGCCAATCAGACCTGTAATGCCGTCACCCACACTGTAGGCGGTCGTAACAATACCGTTGAAGTCATCAATCATAACGCCGGCTGAGCTATCCTGAATCCATTTCTGGTTGCGGTAGGTCTGCTGGAAGGTTAAGAAAACTTCACCTGTTACTTTATAGACTG
The DNA here is from genome assembly GCA_027318525.1 of Candidatus Cloacimonadota bacterium. Classification (GTDB taxonomy): domain Bacteria; phylum Cloacimonadota; class Cloacimonadia; order Cloacimonadales; family Cloacimonadaceae; genus UBA5614. The sequence continues at coordinate 1,457 of DAHVPA010000052.1, forward strand.
TGGTGCCAGTAACTTGCTGACGTAGAGCTGCAAGATTAGCAACTTCGACAGGGAAGGTGTAAATCGCAGTGGAGACTGCGGAAGACTCGGTATTGAGGATGGCAATGGCTTTGATAGTAGCGTTTTCATTGATGTTGATAGGTTGGGTGTAAGGTGATGAAGCCGCTGTGGGAGTAGTTCCATCCAAGGTGTAATAAATCAGGGCACCAGTCGTGGTGGAGCTTATAGTCACAGATATCGGAGCATAATACATACCCGGATTGGGACTAAAGGTGGGAGCTGCCACATTGCCCTGCGGAGTTTGGATATCAGCAGCGTAACGGGCAGTGATATAGTTGCCGTCAGTGCGTGAATTGGGGATGCAGACAATGTCCATGGGTATTGTCGGCACAGGCTGTCCGATATAATCCACATCATAAAAAGTAGTGCGGAAACTCAAGGTGCCTGATGCATCACTGACTGGATAAGCAGTGCCGTTGGCAAAGCTTCCGGTCGCACCGGTGAAAGATACTCCCATTACCTTGACCAGTTCGGATTCATACATTTCGAAATTGGTGCTTATGTCATTCAGGGTCACAACCTGCGGGGTAATCACGTTTCCGGTGGAAGAGGCAGGTCCGGGATTGGCAGAGGGCACAAATTCCAGCATGCCGCCGAACTCAGTCATTTTGCCGGTCAAGCCGGTGATGCCGTCTCCGACGTTATAAGCAGTTGTAATGATGGCTGAGAAGTCATCAATCATGATGCCGCCGGTGCTGTCCTGAATCCACTTCTGATTGCGGAAGGTTTGCATAAAGGTGACAACCACTTCACCACTCAGGATATAGGTGGTGCTATTGTCAGCCGGTAAAGCTCTCAGGGCAGCAACACTGGTAACTACAGTCGGGAAGGTATAAGTAGCTGCCGCTACAAAGCTGTTACCCAAACCGGTGGAAGTCGCCATCGCTTTCACGGTTGTCGTGGTGGAAATCGTAATAGGTGTAGTATAAACCGTCGAAGCTGTTGTGGGCGTGGAGCCATCTAAAGTATAATAGATGGTAGCGCCGGGAGTTGCACAACTGATGGTGACACTGACCGGTGCAGTAAAGGTCCCGCCTGCAGGATTAAAAGACGGGGTTGCAGTGCTTTGTCCCGTGCCGGGGGTAAAGGTATGGCTACCCAGATCGGTCAGGTAATCCTGTGCCTGAACAATCCATTGCGAATCGTCAGCAGTGGTGCCGGCTGAGGAAGCCCAATCAGTGGTCGGCGATGCAATAGTGGGTTTGCGAATCAGGGTGTGATTGAGCATGGCAGTGGTCACTCCGGCAACGTCCCAAGCTGTGCCGGGGTCAACACCGACCTGACCAATCATGTCAATCAAAGTTGTTCCATGGAACAGACCCAATGCATCGTCTCCATTATAGAAAGTGACAGTGCTGGTGACGTCAGCCAGAGCCAGGATTTCCGGAACTGCTGAGGCATTGGCAATGATGAAAACATCATTTTGAGCAAGGGTTCCGGTCAGAGCCAGTGTTGTACTCCACTGTGCTCCGTTGCTGCCGAGTTTGACAGAGTATTGGGTCAAATCAACTGCTGCGCCGGTGCCGTTGAAGATTTCCAAAGCTTTGTTGTTGGAAGAGCCTTCAATATATTCAGAGAAGAAAAGTTCGGTAGCATATGTAGGGGGTTCCACTCCGCCATTATTGGCAGAAACAATGAGGTTGTTTTTTCCGTAGGCAACCAATTTACCGGTGGTTCCTGAGATGCCCATAAACCTTGTGGAGTTGAAGGTCAGGGCAGGGAAGGTTTCCTGTGCCCAGGTTGCGCCATCGTCGGTGGATTTTACGATGGACCAGGAATTGCCGACATTGGTGGTAGTATTGTCAGAGCTGTATCCGGCAGCCCAAAAGACTCCATTGGCATCACTCCAGACTCCGTTCATGTCATCCAGACAGCTTTCAGTTGCGGCTGTCCAGTCCGTTGCAGTTAAGCCGCCATTGGAGGTTTTGAAGATTTCACCCAAAGAGTTGACCAGGACACCGACGTTGCTGTTTTTAAACCATATATCACGGATTTGAGCGCTGCTGCCCACTGTCATAGCCGTCCAGGTCAGACCGCCATCCTGAGTGACAAACAACTGTCCTGAACCCGAACCTGCAAAGCCTATCAGGTCAGTCTTAAAGTATGTGCAATAGAGCACATTGGTGCCTAAGCCTGTTCCGTTCAGCATAGTCCAGGTGGCACCGCCGTCTATGGTTTTAGCTGAAATATTGGAAGAGCCGACAACATAACCAATCTGGTCGCTCGGGAAGCTGAATTCGAAGTAGCTTTGCGCTGTCGTTACGCCTGGAATGGTAAAAGTGGACCAATTGGCTCCGCCATCAGTAGTATGGAAGATTTTTCCTGTAGTTTTACCTGTGATCCAACCTTCCAGAGCATTCTTGAAATGGACTGCATAATAGATGTCAAAGTTAGCCGGGATATGCAATTGGCTAAAGGTCTGACCACCGTCTGTAGTCTTCAGGATGTAACCTTTGTCTCCTGCCAGATACCAGGTGTTTTCGTCCACAGCTTTGGCAGAATAAAGGTCCAGAGCGCTGGGAATGAGATTTGTCCAGCTCACACCCTGGTCTGTGGATTTGGCAATTGCACCGTTCCAGCCTGCTGTAACAACATTGCCATTGGGCATGATATTCAAGCCTTCGAAATAAAGTCCAAAGTCGTTGGTAACAGGACTGAATGTTGCCCAGCCGTCTGTTGTCTTGAGCAGAACGCTGTTCCAGCCGCCTGCATAACCGGTTAAACCATCCAGCACAATGTCCTGCATATTTGTGGAAGTGCCGCCCGCATTGATGTGATGCGTCCAGTTAGCTCCGTTGTCATTACTGACTCCGACATAGCCCAGGCTGCCAGCTAAAACTACTGTTGAGCCATATTGGCGCACTTTATAGAGGTGCGGATTACCTGTAATCGTCAGGTTCTGAACTGTCCAGGTAGTGCCGAAATTGGTCGTGGTGAGGATTTTTGCCTGATCGGGAGTGCCATTGTTCAAAGCACAGAATCCCACTCCGGCTGCATTTACACTAATGGAATAAATCTGGTCGGTCAGACCGGTGATCTGCTGCGTCCAATTAACGCCGTGGTCTGCGGAATAAGCAATCTTGCCATTCCAGCCTGCCACCCAAATCTTGCCATCGGAAAGATATGAACAGGCATTGACGTCGTCGGTGCCGAAGATGGTCGGTGTCTGAGTATTGGTTGTCCAATTGGCACCTCCATCTGCTGTGACTGCCACCAGTCCGTCTGTGCTGACCATGACGCCATGCATTTCGTCATAAAAATCGATATCGTTGATATCTTTATAAGCAGGCGTTACAGCGTCATAAGCCGGACTCGGCACGAAAGTCCAGGTGTTGCCATTATCTGCTGATTTGGCAAAACCACCTACATAGCCGGCTGCCCAGAGGGTGGTGCCGGTTCTATCCAAAGCATAAAAATTCGTCGGGAACTGAGCCTGCCGCGTTAAATCCCAGCTGAAAGCCAGGCTTAACAGACACAGCAGGACAGCAATTAAAAGCAGCTTTTTCATAATCTTACTCCAAGCTATTAGTTATTTCTCTCTATAAAACTTTAGGAAAGGCATAATATTAATATAATAAAAATGAGCAAGGGAAAAATGAATTTTTTGCCAATGCTCAGTCCAGCTCTTTTTCCACATCGACCATTTCGCTATGCAGATCAGGTGTGATAGTAAATCCATGCTTTTTGAAGACACTTATCATCCGTTTGTTGTCTGTGGTAGTCTGCGCCACCATTTTCCTTAGTTTCCATTTGACTGAGATTTCCATGCAGTAGTCTGTCAGCAGGCTGCCCAACTTCTTGTTTTGCCAGGCTTCCGGCACCAGAATGGCATATTCCACCGTTTCGTGGTCTGCATCTGCCACCATCCTGCCCACTCCAATCAGCTTTTTGTGCCCGTCCTGAATGGTTTCCGCCACAATGGCGATTTCGCGGTCATAATCTATAAAGCAATACCTGACTGCAACTTCATGCGAATTCCAGAAAAAGAAATAACGGAAGCGCTGGTAAATCGTTTCTTTGGAACAGCTCCCCAGCATCTCCAGCCAGAGGTTTTCATCTTCAGGTTTGATAGGTCGGAAGGTAACTGGCGTGCCATCAGGCAGGACAACGTGTTTGATGTATTCTTCCGGATAAGGTCTGAGCGCCAGATGTGAATAAGTTTCGTTTCTTTTATTAAGTGGATTGACCACTACTCTGGCATCCAGCGCGATGACACCATTGGGCATTGCCAGTAAAGGATTGATATCAAGCTCAGTGATTTCCGGATAGTCTGCTGCCAGATAAGACATACGGATGAGCACTTCCACCAGCTTGTCTATATCAACAGCCGGTCTGCCCCGATAACCTTTCAGCAAGGGATAGATATTCAGACGTTTCAACATCCGGCGTGCCAGCTTTTCATTCAAAGGCGGAAGCTCCAGCGTCCTGTCACGGAACAGCTCAGCATATATACCGCCTGTGCCAATCATCATGACAGAACCAAAGACAGGGTCCTGCTTGATGCCGAGGATTAGCTCCACTCCATTTTTAGGGTCTATCATCGGCTGCACTGTGACTCCTTCTATATCTGCTTCCGGAGCGCGTTCAGCCGCATTCTTCATGATTTGTGAAAAGGCATCTTTGACTGCATTGGCAGTTTTGAGATTGAGCATCACTCCGCCCACGTCTGTCTTGTGTGTGATTTGGGGCGAGAGAATTTTCAACACGACGGGATAACCCAGCTTGTCTGCAACGGCAATAGCTTCATCTGCTGTGGAAGCGGCTTGAGGTAGAGTAGTCCCGATTCCGTAAGACTCGAGCAGAAATTTGGATGTCGCTTCGGACAGCACGGAATTGCCTTCTTTCAGGACACCATCAAACTTTTTTCGAAATGCTGTTCTATCCAGAGTGAATTCCACCGGCACGTCCTGCGGCGTTTCATAGAGTGCTTTCAGGTTTCTGCCATAATCCACCAGAGTTATGAAAGCGCCGATTGCCTGCTCCGGAGTATCATAAGCAGGAATGCCCGCTTCAGAAAGGATGGAAATACCTTCCACCATACTGCCGCCGCCAATCCAGGCTGCCAGGATGGGCTTTTTCGCTGTTTCTGCCAGCTTACTGATTTCACGTGCCGTTCCACTGGGATTGGTCATCGCCTGTGGTGTCAGAATTACTAAAACAGCATCTACCTCAGGGTCTTCCAACACGATGGAAACCGCCTTGGCATAACGTTTGGGACGTGCATCACCCAGCACATCGACTGGATTACCGTGTGACCAGGATTCCGGGAGGTTCTGATTCAGTTCGTCCATGGTCTTATCATTCAGTTTTGCCAGATTTCCATTCAGGGCGATGAGGGTGTCAGTCGCCATCACTCCAGGACCGCCGGCATTAGTCACGATTGCCAGCTTTTGTCCGGCGGGGACTTTCTTTCTGCCAATCAGCTCTGCCACATCAAAAATCTTGCCGATGTCATAGATACGGACGATGCCCGCCCTTTGGAAGGCTGCATCATAGACGTTATCCGCTGCAGCCATGGCGCCTGTATGGCTGGCTGCCACTTCTGCGCTTTCGGGGAAGCGTCCCGCCTTGTAGGCAATGATGGGTTTGCTTCTGGCAAAGGCACGCGCTGCGGTCATGAAGTGCCGTGCATCGGAGATTGATTCTATGTAGAGGATTATGCATTTAGTCTCTTCGTCTTCGCCCAGGTAGTCAATCAAGTCGCCGAAATCCACATCCAGCATGTTGCCGACGGAGACGACATAGGAAAAGCCGATTTTGGCATGGATTGCCCAGTCCAGGACAGAGGTGCAGAGCGCTCCGGACTGCGACACGAAAGCGATATTGCCCTTTTTTGGCATACCGTCCCCGAAGCTGACATTGAGCTTGCTGCCGGGAGCAATGTAGCCCAGGCAGTTGGGTCCCATGATGCGCATGCCGGGGAATTCAGCTCTGATTTGCTGGATTTCCTGCTCCAGTTCCCGACCCCGTTCACCTGTTTCCTTGAATCCGGCGGTAACAATGATAATGCCCAAAATGCCTGCTTCACCGCATTGGCGGATGTAGGCAGGAACAGCTTCCGTATCGGAACAAACCACTGCCAGGTCAGGTTTGTTGGGCAGAGACTTGATATCGGGATAGCATTGGATGCCCATTACCGCTTCCAGGGAAGGATTGACGGGATATACCACTCCGGCGAATCCGCCTGTGACCAGGTTGCTCAATATCCTGCCGCTTACACTCTGCGGATTGGAACTGATGCCCAGCAGCGCTATCCGTTTGGGTTTAAAGATGTTGTCCAGGTTGTGTACGTTCACTCCTCACCTCAGTTATATTTTTTCTGCATTCTTTATGCAGGGGATGGCAGGTCAAGTCTTTTCTCTTTTAACTACTCCGGCAGGGAATTCTCCTTGTTCTGATGGAGACCCTCCCATCTTTCATCATCCAAACCAACTTGCCCTGACCCTCTTTTACCAATATATATCAAAAGGCAATCAAAAGTAAATCTAAAGTATATTAAATGTATTCTTAAATACATTTGATATACATTTGATATAGATTTGAACTGCTTTTAATATGCTTTTGCTTTTGGGATAGTTCTGTGAGAAAAACACAAATGTCCTTAAACTGCAATAATGATTTTACTAAAAACTTGACCAATATTTGATAAAACTAAAATTTGAATCAGAAACTTTTAAGAGGGAGGATTCGTGGTTAGAAGTTTGAGTATCGTGCTGATATTGTTGTCGATTATCCCGGTTTATGCTCTGTATCACATTGATGGTGCGGTGAATATTATCAATGCCAATTCGATAACTTTAGTGAATGAATATGCCTTTCTGGGAAGCAATTCTCAGCTCAGGGTTGTTGATATCTCAGACCCTGGTAATCCTCTGCTGTTAAGTACCAATTTAACCATTGATGCTCTTTATCAGGGCAGGTCTGTAATCAGGGACACGCTTGCCTACATCTATGATTATCAGCGCATCAAGGTTGTAAATATCGCCAATCCGCAGGAACCGTTTCTGGAAGGTGTGATAGACTCTCTGGGAACGATATCCAATTTTACCGTGGCAGCACCATACGTCTATATCTGCACACCGGATACACTGCTGCAAGTAATCGACATTACTGATATCTCCAATCCGCAGGTTTTGGGTTCGTGCCAGGTGTCCAGGTTATCGGGCTCAATCAGAATTGCCGGTAATCTGGTTTTCATAACCGGCGGCTATGACGGTCCCGGAAATTCCATCGTCCAAATCATAGACGTATCTGACCCTGCCAACCCAATCGTGTGTTATACATACCATCCCTCCTATCTGGCAAAGGGTGTTGCAGTTAATGGCAATATCGCTTATGTGGCAGCAAGATATAGCGGCATGCTGATGTGGGATATCACAGACCCCTATCAGCCGGTTAATTTGGGCGTCTTTAATCCAGCCAGAGGTGTGAGCGACATCTTTATCCAGGGCGATACAGCCTGTCTGGCAAACGAACTGAAGGGAATTTTGATGGTTGATATCTCAAGTCCTGCCAATCCCCAAATCATTGGAAGTTGCGATACGCCGGGATTTGCCTATTATGTTGCCAGCCGCGATAACCTGGTATATGCTATCAGCTCTGAACGACTGCTGGTTATTGACGTAACTGACCCTCTCCCTGCATCCTGCATCGTTGGTTCATATAATATTTCCAATAATGATTTTACATCATTAGCTCTGGGTAACAGTCGCCTGTATTGCATAGATGAGATAACCGGATTAAGAATTCTGGATGTATCAAATCCAACCTTGCCAGTGCCGCTATCAGAATACCCGGATTTGGGAGCAAAAGAAGTCCAGGTTTACAACAATAAAGCATATATAGTGAACGCCTTTGGCAGCTATGACATTGTTGATGTGACAAATCCGCTTCTCCCCCAGGCTTTGGGTTCTTATACCGGTTTAGGCTTTCCCGAAACAGCACTTGTATCAGGGAATTATGCCTATGTCCTGGATGCAGATGAAGGGCTGGTCATCCTGAATATTACAAACCCTGCAAACCCCACTTTACAGGGAGCTTATCCTGATTTGGTCAACCCCTATGCTTTGGCTATCAGAGGTATTTATGTTTATATCCTGGACCGCATCGCATCTTTCCCCAAAATCAAGGTCATCAATGTAACCAATCATAGTGCTCCGCAATATGCGGGTGAAACCAGCATCCCGCATGACCCAAACTCAATTGCCGTTTATGGAAGTTATGCCTATGTCGTCTCCAGTGAAGGTGGTCTGCAAGTATATCAGATCAATAACAACACTTCTCTGACCCTGCAGAACAGCTATCTTCCCCACCCTACCAGCGACCTGATTTATTGCACAACATACGGCACACGCTTGTATGTGACAGATAATGCCTGGAATGAGATTGATATCTATGACCTGGCAAATCCAGCCCAACCGGCTTTGATAACAAGCTACAAGTGGAATTATGGCTCTGTCGATTTGAAGATTAATGGTAACCTGCTGTATACTGCGAATGAATATTCCGGAATTCATATTCTCGATTTGAACAGCATGGTGGGTAACATTCCTGACCTGCCTGTGCCAACGATGCTATCTTTATCCAACTATCCCAATCCGTTCCTGCAGCAGACTACTATTTCCTACACCCTGACGGAAAAGGGGCAGGTTGAACTCAATATCTATAATGTGCGCGGGCAACTGGTCAGACACCTGGAAGATGAATATAGCAAAGAAGGAACGCATACAGTGAACTGGGACGGGAAAACAGACCACAACGAAGTTGCTGCAGCAGGAGTATATATCTATCGCCTGTCAACTCCAGATAAACAAATGACAGGTCGCATGCTCAGGCTGAAGTAAATTATCACAATATAAGAAGAAAGGCGTCTTAGCGGACGCCTTTCTTAATCCTTACCCCCCCCCTTAAATAATACGAATATTTTTATTGACAGCTATATTTG
>DAHVPA010000053.1 GCA_027318525.1 Candidatus Cloacimonadota bacterium
GGCAATGTCGCCGCCGGCGTTGGTGAAGTTATCCACCTGGACCCAGGTGGTGCCGTCATAGACTTCCACAGCAAGCTGTTCCAGGGTAGCCGATGTGTTGGTGTCGAGCATGACATCATAAATAAGGTTGAGGTCAGTGACAGCAGCAGCATCGATTTCCCAGCTGGTCAGGGTATGGCTGTAGGAAGAAGCAATCGGGCTGTAGTAGAATCTGGCAGCAGGCACGGGATTGCCGGCAGCGCTGGAAACGGTCCAGTTATTGGCACCGGCAGTCCAGATCTGAGTGGCAAATGAGCCTGATGTCCAGTCTTCATTGTAGGGAAGTGTATATGGAGCGGGTCTGTCGATTGTAACCTGATACAGGTTGGATACAGAGTTTCCGCCGGCATATACAGCTTCCACATAATAATCATAGTCACCATTGGGCAGATCCAGATCCTGATAGGTCATGGAAGTGAGCAAGGTGGGATTGATCTGAACGTCATTGCGATAGACATTGTAACCGGACAACAGACGTGTAGGTGCAGGAGTCTTGAAGGTGGGATCAGTTACAGGTTCAATGACGTCTGTCGAATTATTCAATGTAACCACTGGAATTGAGAGCAGATGAGTATTCACATCACCACGGGCGATGGATTCCTCGATATAGCCCTGGATATTCCAGTTACGATTTGAAGTGCTGATAGTCCATGCTCCGCTATTAAGGCTGTAAAGAGCACCCTTGCCAATGACTCCCGGACCTGCATCTGCAGGCATCGGATAAGCCTGGATTGTTGTAACTACGTTGAAGCCGATCCAGATCGCCTCATTTCCTGTAATCGATACTGGAGTGCTCAGGGTTACTTCGTTCCAAGCATTTTGAGTATAGCTAGCCATAGGTTCGTCAACAACCATGGTGGTGGGTGCAACCAGGGTGTCACTGCCGGTCCAGACGCGGACGCGGTATGTGGAGCCTGAATAGTTCGTTGCATAGAATTTGACCTTGGTCAGGTCGTATCCGGCGTACCTGGCAATATCAGTTGAAGAGAATTTGGATGCAACATCAACTGTATAGGCAGGATTATCGTTAAATCCATAGGAAGATGACAAGGTGCCATTATCCCAGTGGATGTAAGGCGGTGTGGCAAGACCGTTGTTTGTATTCCAGGTCAGGGTGACATCATTATAATCGGCTACTGTGCCTGTCAGGTTGACAGGAGTTCCGATAATTTCACCGATAGCTGTTGCTACCAACGGAATCTCGTGTATGGTCCTGCTTACGTCGTCCACGACTTTAAGGGTTGTTGTTTTGGTTCCCGTAGTCAGAGGAGATACACTCACATTAAAGCTATAAGGAGTGTTGTAAGTCACTGCTGCCGGTAAACCGGTTGCTGCAACTGTGAAGTCTGCTGCATCTCCGCCTTCCACATAGATGCTGGTCACGTTAAATGAGACAGCACCGTTATTGGAGATTTCAAATGCCTGGGAGTCAGTGGAATAAATCTCCACATTACCATAATGCATCGAATCAGGAGTTGCTGCAAACAAGGGGCTGTTGGGCAGAGCTCTTACACTGAAGTTATCCAGATCAAGATACCAGTCGCCGGCACCGAAAGTACCTTCGAACTTAAGCGTGATTCTGTCTCCGGAAACAATACCGGAACCTGCCAGATCAAGCTGCATCCTGTTCCAAGCTGTTGTGGGTGTATGGTTGGTGTTGTTCACAGTGGCAACCTGGGTATATGTCTGACCATAATCTTTGGAGACATATACATTAAGAGCATCGCCAGCGGACAGGACTGTGGCTGTGGCGGGATAACTGGTATAATCCACAAACCTGTAATCGACTTCCATGAGGGTTACTGCACCGACAGGACCCATCTGCGGCAGGATGAAGGTATTCTTTTCATTTGCCGTATCAAGGTTGGTATAAGCACCATAGCTCGGGTTGCCGTGGGTGGAGCTGATATACCAGTAACCTGTCGTAGTAATGTTTGTTGGCATGGTTGTGCTGGTGCCGAAGTCCTGTGCATAAGGCAGCGGCAGAGACGGATCAGCCATGGTGGTGAAATTCCACATCGGGCTTGTTGCTGTCTGATCCAGATCGTTCTTAGCCACTACTTTCCAGTAATAGACTGTGTTATAAGTCAGCGCAGGCAGGTCGTAAGCATCAATCGGACTGGTCTGGTTGCTTGCAACTTTGACTGAGCTGTCCATGGTCGAAACCAGGGTGGAATCTGTTGAGAAGTATACATCAACCTTGGTAACAGTACCTTCGTAACTCCAGTTCAGATTGACAATCGGAGACTGGCTGACAGCAGCCATCGCCGGGGTGGGATTAAATACTGTTTCGGGATAAGCTGCCAGCAGTTTAACCTGCACGTCATCCACAAAGAAGTCATTGTCAACGTTGCTGACGGTTGATTCTCCGTAGAAGGCGATGTATTTGATACCGCTGATTCCGGTTAAAGGAATGGTTGCAGAAGTTCCGGTCCAGGGAATGTCATTATAGACATAAGGTGAGCCGGTGTTGTTCCATTCCCTAACGACATTGGCGGGTGTCCAGCTGGTGCCGTCTCCAACCAGGACGATGAACCTGTCATCTGTTCCGGTCTGGTTATCGGGAGGTGCATTGTTAGTGTAGTCAGTCAATCCCACGTTGAATTTAAGGATATAATTACCTTCAGCCGGGATATTGATCTGAGGCGTCATCATCCAGTATTTCCAGGTTGTTCCATAGATATTGGTTTTAGCTGCTTTATCGGTAGGTGTTGTGATGTTCAACCAATCATCCTGTAACCATCCGGAGGTGGTGGTGGTAAGGGTGGAGGGATTCTCCAGCAGTCCGTTGTACCTGGTCCATCCAGCGGGCGGGAAGGTGCCCTCGAAGTCCTGGGTGTAAGGAGGATTAATCGGCGCCATGGGTGTTACCACAGAAGCAGGAGTGGAAGCCAGACCTGAGGAATAGACTTCATAACTGCCGCTTACCACATAGCTCCAGGCTTTGTAGTAATACGTAGTCAGTTCAGTCAGTCCGAGATGGCTGGCAAGACCACTGGCGGGTCCGATATAGATAACGGTGCCGCCGCCTGTTATGGGACTACCCACTATATAATCTGCATTGGTGGCAGGGATGCCGAATGTGCTGTTGGCAGCCGTAGCTACCAGTATATCGTTGCCGTTAGCATTCGCTGTCGCAGCCAGATTTACCTGATTGTAGGAAAATGCAGTGGCTGTAAACGAATTGGGGTTGAGAGGAGCTGCCGGCAATGTTTCCATGCTGCCGCTCAAAGGAGTGGTCAACAGGAAGTGCGGTCCATACAGCGCATTCATGTTATTTGCGAAGATGGTGAAGTAATAGAGTGAATCGGAAACAAGTCCGGTGGAATTGAATTCCCCGGCAGTATAGTTGCCGACCACGACACCTGTTGTCCCCAAAAGATTTCCGGCTGCATATCTTGTATTATCAACCGGCATATCCGTAAGCGGGACCACATGTCTGACAACGAGGTAATGTGATGCATCGCTAACGGTAAAGGTACCGCTGATAGAAGTAGAGCCGGGTACCAATGCAAGGTTGGTGGGTTGAGCAGTCGGGGTCGGAGGATCAGATATCATTGTGAAGGTGCCTTCGTCTGCACCGATATCGGGAGTGGTGGCATTACGGGCTTCTCCGTCGATATCATAAGCAACCGTTGCTATGGGAATAGCATTGCCTTCCACAAAAGTGGGCACTGCAGGATTGATGTGAACATCAATCACACGGGCAGAATTGCCGACAAACGGGACATCTTCGCTCTGTGAGTTTTGTTCTTTGGTTGCCATCATGGTCTTGTATTCGGCAATCGTCGCCTTGGTATTGGTTCCATCATAATAGATCGGATGGTTGGCGTCGGGTGAGCCTGAATACCAGATGTTCTTATCAGTGGTGGCAGAGACGTTGGTAAGGGTGGTTGAACTCTTGCGGAATGCCATTGCCCTACCAGTAGTCGTTGTGCTCTTGTTCACGAAGATGTTGTTTCTAAGGTCAACCGTGGTACCGCCGGCATGATAGAAAGCCGCAGTATTGAAAGCGGCGGGACCGGTGGCATTGAGGTAAACCGTGTTGTTCCACAGGTTAATGGCATTGGATGAGGAGGTATAAATACCTGCCACAGATGCTGTGGTGGATGTTCCGTTGGGAGACTTCAGGTCATAGATGAAGTTATTGTAGGCATTGACCGTGGTAGTCGTGGTTCCCGCGATATACAATCCGTATAGAGATGATGTGCTGCTTCCGGTATAGGTGATATCATATATCTTATTCTTATATATATTCTGGGTTGTCCCATAATATGAATAGAAAGTATAGATAGTTGATGCACCGGATATACCGTGGATCTGGTTGTTATACACATTCTTTACACCGGCAGAGGTGCTGTAATAAGAATACAGACCATAGATGGTGCCAGCGCCATGCGTAACGTTATAGATCTGGTTGTTATACACATTCATCAGCAATCCATAATAAGCATAGAGCAAATACATGGATCCGGTAGCTGTGCTTGTTATGTCATGCAATGTGTTATCATAGATATTGCTGCTCACCAAAGAGGAGTTAGCTCCGATGTAATAACCGTAAGTTGAGCTGCTGCCACTTCTGGTGATGTTATAGATGTTGTTGTTATAAATCTCACTCGGCGCGCTGGCTGTCATATTCAAGCCATAGAAGGTGGAGGCGTTGGAGATGTTATAAACATTATTGTTATAGATATAGTTGGTTGTCTTGGCAACACCCTGGGTCAGATAAATGCCGTTGAAATAGGCGGATGTGCCTGTCAGGGTGATGTCGTGTATGGTATTGTTGTAGATGGAAGTGGATGTATTGGCTGTCAGATAAATACCATTGGTGTCATTACCCGAACTCGTCTGAGCTGCAGCCAGTGTAATATCATTGTCATGAATTACAGAGGTGTTGCCGCCGCCGGTGGTTGAGTAAATACCATATTCATAAGCAGCAATTGCTCCACCCTGCATCACGATATCCTGATTATAAATCTGGATATTGGTCTGGTAGTTGAAGTTCACACCCTGCACGCCGCCGATGATAGAACCATCGGTCACAGCGCCGATTTCGTTGCCGTCGTCATAAGCGCCGGTGGTGGCGGAACCATTCAGGTAGTAACCATAGTAGCAATTGAGCAGATCATTGTCGTAGTATTTGTTAAATGAGTTTGCTCCATCCACAGTGGTTACAGACAGTGAGTTATGATACACACCACGGGTTTTGGCAAGACCTGAAAGCGTAATGTTGCAGTTCTTGATGGTGTTGTTCTTGGCACCGTCGCTGGCTCCGTTGTTATACAGATAAATACCGAATTCCACTTTGTTGGAATCGGCTGCATTGGCAGGATTATCCTTGATGTCAAAGCCATCGAGGGTTACATAATTGCTGCCCTTCAATTGCAGAATGGCATCAAATTGATTGGCGTTTGTTCCGGTAACCGGCATAATCACGGGTTTGGCTCTGGTGCCGCTGGCACCGACAAACGTAATCTGAGTTGTTTCCGTGCCATTATAAGTGATGGCGGGAATAGCTTCGGTATAGGTGGCTTCTGAAACCGTAATGATTGCTCCGCCATTTTCCACGCCGTAAGCATTCAGATAGTTTACAGCTGCGGTCCAGGTCTGGAAGTTGGTGCCGCCGGTGGGGATAGCCGGATTAATCGTCCAGGCTCCCGAGATAGCCGGTGGCTGGGTTGTGAGTTTCCAGATCGGGCAATCGGAAAGATTGGGATTGCCATTTGAGTTCCAAGGCACAACCATCCAATAATAATCGGTGTTGTAAGCCATTTCGAATCCGGGATATACGCTATATGAGACAGTCGGGGGATAGACTTCGGCGTAAGCTGAATAGCTGTCAACCAAAGTGGTATCATTCACTGTGCCGACATATAACAGGTAAACCTCAGGTTCGCCGCCTTCGGTGGGTGCGCTCCATTGCAGTGTAGCTGTTTTGGGATTAACATCAATTACACGGTCTGGAGGTGCAACCATGACCACGGGTCCGGGAGGAGCGGTTGACACAAAGATCTGGGGTCCGCGAACGTTATCCAGATATACAGTGCCTGCTACGCCGTTGGGCAAAGCTTCAAATGCTATTCTCGGGGTGGTGCCAGCCAGGCTGCCCAAAGGAATTGAGTATTTGGCATACTCAGTCGTAAGGGTAAACGGTGAGCCGATGGCTGTCCATGTGGCGGTTGTATCAGCATTGGAATTTGATTTGATTTGGATCTGCATGTTGGCAACAGATGATTTTGCCATAAAGATAAGGGAATCACCTGATGTAATTACCAACGGGGCTGTGGCAAGTTTGCTGCCAAGTGAACCTGTTGCCAGGGTAACCTGGGCAGCTTTGGTGCCTTCATAGGCATTGGTGGTGGCTTGGGTCCAGTAGGGAACTCCCCATTTGATCCAGCGGGAGGGCAGGAAGCTGGCTTCAAAGTCTTGTGCCAGCCAGCCTGCATCAAAGATTACCATATCATCAATCGTTACATTGTTGTTGGCAATACTTTCGTCTGCAGGAAGCTGGAAGCCGAAATCAAAGCTGGTTCCATAATCGCGGGCATTGGGGACTACATACTGGTAACTGACCGGTGCTGTTGCCAATGTGTTGATCGGTCCTACGAAAACGGAGTCAATTATTGAACCGTTTACCAGGAAGCGCACATAAGAACCGGTTGTGTTGTAACCATAGTTGGTAACTGTGGCGCCAAAGGTCAGGGTATCGCCTCTGAACTTATAGGTAAGAGGTGATACTGTCATATTGCTCAGACCATACTCATTGACGGGTTGCTGGATGATGTTGATATCATCGATGGCAAAACCTTCATAAGCATTACCTGAGGAATCGGTATTGTAATAGAATCTGAACTTGATGGTGCTGTAAGGAACATTTAATGTATCAACCAGAGAACTCAACGGAATCAGGGAGACTGAGTTGATCCAGTTATTGGTATGTCCTGTATAGCTGGAACTCGTGCCGCCCCACTTGGGACCGTCAATATCTCCGTTGGTTGTATCCTGGTTGTACCAGTTCATACTGTTGGTTGTATTAAAGGTTCCGCCGGTGCCTTTCAGGGAGTCAACCCTGAGCCAGTTGTCACCCAAATTAGTGGAATATTCCACGATCATGTTGTCGTAGGTGGCTTCTGATTCAAAGGCTTGCCAGAAGCTGAGTCCAACCCCGGATGTTCCGCTGAGGGTGAAGTTGGGTGTATAGGCCCACATATCCAGGTTGTCCGCTCCTACATCCCCGGTCAGGTTAACGGTTACCAAAGCATTGGTTCCGCCGTGCGGAGCTGTCAGGAATGACGGTTTCGCAAGAGCGCCTACCACCCAGTTATTGGCATCTACGCTGGTGAGGGTCATTTCACTCCAGCTCGTTTCAAAGTTCTGGGCATAAGGCAACGCAACAGGAGCAACGCCTATACCGGTAAGGCTATCGGTGTAGGTGTGGGTGGTGCGGCTCACATTATCCGTGATGGATAGAGAAGCTGTCTTGGCTCCGCCGGTGGTGGGTGTAAACCGAACCTTGAATGTGGCATATTCGCCATAGCTCAAGGTGGGTAACGGGCTGGGCACGTCAACCAGGCTGAAATCCGTATCGCCGCTCAGGGAGATATCGGTGAGCGTCAGGTCAACTGCGCCGTCGTTTCTGATTTGGAATTGTTTATCTACCGCGCGGGTCAGGTCGACTGAACCAAAGTTCCAGGCAGTGGGTGTCAGGACATAGACCTGGGCTGCAGTCGCTTCGCTGACATCGAAGTTGTCCAATTGCAGGTAATAGCTGTAGCCGTTGTAATGATTGACTATCTTGATCATGATTTCGTCACCGGCTTCGGCATCCAATCCCCACAACGGGATTCTCTTTCTTGCCCATTCGGTGGAAACGACATGATTGGTTATATCGATTTGGGCGTATTGGGTATAGGTGTCGCCGTGGTCGGTGCTAACCAGGATTTCAACCGTGTCATCGACTGTTATATTATAAGGTGTGGGGACAGAGGGGCTGGTTACGAGCTTGTAATCAAATGACAGAGCTGTGTAAGAGCCGATGGGTCCCAGTTGTGGCAGAACTATGTAGCCTTCCGTTTCTGCTGAGGTTGTGGATTTATATGCTCCGGGAGCAGGATTTCCGTAATAGGAGGTGGAAGACAGTGTAAAGTTCTTGTCCCATCCCACCGGCCAGGTCGTGGTAGCAAAAGCTTCCGACCAAGGCAACGCGATGCTGGGATCTGCCATTGTGTTGAAATACAGAAGTCCGCTGGCTGCCGTATTTGCCAGATCATCCTTACAGACCACCTGCCAGAAATAGCGGGTGTTGTAAGCAAGAACAGGCAGATTATAGGAAGTGAGCGGGTCAGTCTGGTCTGTGGCAACCCGGACTGAGCTGTCCAGAGTGGCGACCAGAGTGGAGTCTGTTCCAAAATAGACATCTACCTTGGTCAGGGGTCCTACATTGCTCCAGCTCAGATTAACAATCGGGCTCTGATTCACTGCCGCCAGGGCGGGAACAAAGCTCTCAGGTGTCTGAGGTGTGGTGGGTGTGGGACGCACTGAAATATCGTCTATGGAGATATACCAGGGACCGCTATTCATGTATCCCTTGATACCCAGAACATAGTCTCCGGTGGTGGCAGGTGTGAAAACACCGCTAAACAATTGGTAGTCACCATTGACTAAACCTGTGGTGGGAACGATGATATTGGTCATGGCTGCGTTGGTAAAGTCATTGCCGTACGCAACCCTGATATCGGAATCGGTGGAAGTTGCGCCATCCTGGCGGGCATACATCTTGAAGGTGTATTCAATTCCGCCTTGGAAGGTGAAGGGGCGCATCAGCCACTGCTCATCGCTGTAATGCAGGAAAGCATTCCAGGTTCCGCTGTGGGGTGTTCTGTTATAGGTGGTCGCTGTCGAGTTGGCAGTCCAGTTATAACTGCCGGATATAGAGACCTGAGCATAAGGAGCAGCAATCGTAGCCTGATCGGTAAAGCCGGTTTCAAATCCTTCCACAAAAGGATAAGTACTCACCGGTGTCGCCCAGGTGGTGGCATTGGAAGTAAGTCCCGTGGCGGAATATACTTCATAGCTGCCGCTGGTCAGATAGCTCCAGGCTTTATAGTAATAAGCTGTTGCCGGTGTCAGTCCGGTATGGTTGGTCAAGCCGGAGGCAGGACCGAAATACAGGACTGTGCCGCCGCCAGTGACGGGATCACCGATAGTATAGTTGGCAACAGAGGACGGAGTTCCGAACGTGCTGCTGCTGTTCCAGGCTACCAGGATGGGATCTGTGCTGGCATTGGCTGTAGCGGTCAGGTTGATCTGGCTGCTATTGAATGCTACTGCTGTAAAAGCTACAGGGACGGCGGGAGCAGTGGGCAGGGTGGTCTGGCTGCCGGTCAGAGGACCGGTAATCAGATACTGCGGGGTTGGTGCTGTGCCGCTGAAGTTGTAGGCAAATACAGTGATATAATACAGCGTATTGGCTGTCAAACCGGTGGCGCTGAAGGTGAGCGCATTGCTCGCCTGCACAACCGTGCCGTTGCCCAGCGTTGCGCCGGCGGCATAGGTCGTGCCATTCGCCGGGTTGGCTGTCAAAGCTTCGGTGGAACGGACCACCAGATACCTTTCACCGTCTCCGGCTGTAAAGCTGCCGCTGACCACTGTGGAAGTGGGAGCGTCAAATACCAGGCTGCTGGGTTGAACTGTGGGGGGAACACACGGAACTTCCGCCTGGAAGGTCCCTTCGTCCGCACCAATATCAGGGGTGCTGGCATTACGTGTGTCACCATCCATATCAGTTGCGACCCAGGAGATGGCGCCGCTGTAATAGCTGCCCGCGCTTTCCACAGGTGTATAAGCCGGTGCGACCTGGATATGCAGGTCACTGGCTGACACGAACTGAGGATTGCTGCACTTGCTGGCTGCATCCTGAGTGGAGGCTGTGGTCCAGGAAGGTATCGTGGCATAGTTGGTGGCGCTGCCGCGGACCGGGTAGCCGTTGGTGGAATTATCGATATACATGACGTTGTTGTTGGAGACGGAGCCGGCTGCGCCCAAAGCTGTGGCGGATGTTGACCACAGGCAGTGGTGCAGCGAGGTGGTGCTGGCGCCTGTGAAGTTTGCCAAAGCATTGTTGCGTGCAAAGTTAATACCGGCTGATGAGCCGAAGTAAATACACGCAGAGGTTGCGGCTGTGGGTCCGTCGATGCGGATATTGTTAAAATCTACATAATATGAGTTGGTGGCTCCACCTGCTGAAATATAAATACCTACAACAGCATAGGTGGCGGAAGCAGTGGTGATACCGTGCGACAAACCGCTAATCATATTGTTGTAGATTCTGAATACGTTGGTTCCCGTGATGGTGGCAC
>DAHVPA010000054.1 GCA_027318525.1 Candidatus Cloacimonadota bacterium
CAACATCCAAGAGATCCTGCCGGTTCTCGAGCGCGTTGTGCAGTCCGGCCGTCCGCTGTTGCTGATTGCCGAAGACGTTGAGGGCGAAGCTCTTGCGACTTTGGTTGTCAACAAGCTGCGCGGCATCCTGAATGTCTGCGCAGTCAAGGCTCCCGGCTTCGGCGATCGCAGAAAAGCCATGCTGGAAGACATTGCCGTGCTCACCAACGCCACCCTGATTTCCGAAGAAATGGGACGCAAGCTGGATAGCTGCACCATGAGCGACCTCGGACGCGCCAAGAAAGTCCTGGTCGATAAGGAAAACACCACCATCCGCGAAGGTGCCGGCGATGAGAATACCATCCAGGGCAGAATCAAACAAATCAAAGCCCAGATTGAAGAAACCACTTCCGACTATGATAAAGAAAAGCTGCAGGAACGCCTTGCCAAATTGAGCAGCGGCGTTGCAGTCATCCGCATCGGAGCCGCCACCGAAACTGAAATGAAGGAAAAGAAAGCTCGCGTGGACGATGCACTGCATGCCACCCGTGCCGCAGTCGAGGAAGGAATCGTTCCCGGCGGCGGAGTAACTCTCATTCATGCTGCCAAAGCTTTGAAAGAAGAAAAAGGCATGAGCCACGAAGAAAGAGTCGCTTTTGACATCCTGCGTAAAGCATTGGAAAAACCTGCTTATCAGATTGCAGCCAATGCCGGTCAGGAAGGCGCTGTCGTGGTCGAGAAACTCAAAGCTTACAAAGATATTCACATGGGCTTCAACGCCGTATCCGGCGAATTTGAAGATATGTTCAAATCCGGTATAATCGATCCCGCCAAAGTCGTCCGCAGCGCTGTGCAAAACGCTTCATCCATCTCTGCCCTGCTGTTGACCACCGAATGCATCGTCACCGATATCAAGGAAAAGGAAGCTCCTGCCCCGATGCCCAATCCCGGTATGGGCGGAATGTATTAATTAAAGAACGAATTCCAGCTCAAGTCTGGAATGACAATGGTATAAGGCTCTCCACACCGGAGAGCCTTTTTTTTGAACCGGAAAAAACCTTGCTAAAAACTAATCCGGTTGAAACTGTGCATCAGACTATGAAAAGACTTATTGAAGCACCCAGGTATCTCTTCAGCCGGGCTTGGCAGTATGCCTTCGGCACCAAAGCAAGCTGTGAAATGAGTTACTGGAAGAGGTGCTTCTGCAGAGAGGGCAACACATTCCATAACAGTCATTACCGGAAGCTCATACTGGCTGTTGCAGGCGAGGAAGATGAGGGCTTTCTGGCAGATAAGGTGGTGGCTGATTTCGGCTGCGGACCTCGCGGCAGTCTTTCCTGGGCAGAAAATGCCGGACGCAGAATCGGGATAGATGTATTGGCAGAAAGATATCAAAAAGCTTTCCCGTATGAACTCGCCAAACATGGGATGGAATATATCACCTGCAGCGAGCAGGAAATTCCCCTGCCATCAGAAACGGTGGATATCCTGTTCACTGTCAATGCTCTGGATCACGTCCGCAACCTCGATGCAATGTGTTCTGAAATCAGGAGAATAATCAAACCGGGAGGTCTGTTGATTGGCAGTTTTAACCTGAATCACAGACCAACCAGAGCAGAACCGCAGTTGCTGACGGAACGGCGGCTGGATGAACTGCTGTTCACAGGTTTTAGCATTGAACAACGCAGACTGTCTGCACCTGGCAAGGTCAAATCTGGCGAAAACCTTTACGCCCCCTTTTATACAGGAAATCTCAGGAATCCGGCAGAGGGACCCGCCTTCCTTTGGGTCAGAGCCAGGAAAAGCATTTATTAAAAAGGGATTACGACCATTTATTCAGAAATTATTTGACAAGCATTGACCTCCGTAATCAGCGTCAACAAACTGTAAAAATACGTTAAATAAAATACAGGAGACCATTATGAGGTTATCCAGTCAACGGATTGTCCTGTTTTTACTGCTAGGTTTCATCGCGGTAGTTTCTATCTCGGTGGCAGTGGCGGTTGACGATAAGGACGCCTTTAAAGTTAAGAACTTCAAGGTCAGCGACATCCCGGCAGACGACGGGACAGGTCTGATGCTGAGCTGGAGTCCCCTTCCCAAGGAAAGACGAATTATCGAATACCGGATTTACCGTGGAATCGACCCCAAACAGCTGTTTTTCCTCAGTTCCATCCCGGTCAATGTCAAGACCGGCGTTGCTTCTGAGACCATGTATTATTATGACAGCGCTCCGGATGAATTCATCGAAATCAAATCACCCGGCAAACTCAAAGCCGAAAAGCAGCAGGGCAAAGACAGCCCCATTTTCCGCAACCCCCCTCGCGATATCAAGCTGCTGGCAAAGCTTGCCAAGCATTTCAACCTGATAGCTGTGCTGGATAAAAACCAGTATTACTACAGAACAAAGAAGAGTTTTTCTGCCGATGCCAAAGACTCCACTGCCTATGCCGGCATGAAGCTTTTCCAGATGGCAATCCGAGCCGGACTCAAGCCTGATGAGAAATACTATTACACAGTGCTTGCCGTGGATGAAAAAAGTGTCTTTCATCCGCACACCACAATCGTGCCCGGCAGTCCACAGGAAAATCCTCCGGATCCATCTCCCGATTTCAACGTAGTATATCTGCAGGACGCGCAAAAGCTGCAGTTTGAATGGGATTATCCGCTTTATAAAGACGACCTTATGCAATATCAGATAGTCATGCTGCCCAATGTAAGCAATGAGGAATGGGCAGTAAAAAAGAACCTTCCCCAGATGGGAGGTTTGCCTGCCATGCCGCTTACTTCAGGATACGCAGGCTATTCCAACTACACCAGTTATGATGCCAAAGAGCTGCTTGCTAAAGGCATGACCCCGGATAGAATCGCCAACTCCAGGTTTAGCCTGATGCTGGTTGATGCTTCTGGATTGACCTCGCTTTCCGACATCAGAGCTCCCAAGCTGGCAAATACTTCACAGCTCCCGCCCAAACCCGTTTTCAGAGTGGTTGATAAACCCAACGACAAAGGTGACAGGCTGGCAGTCATCTGGAGTAATCCCGTCGTCCTGGTGACCAAGGTCTCCTTTACCAGCGCTCAGAATGACAAGATGAAAATCAACTATATGCTGAATGCGAATGAGACCCAAAAGGTCAGAAACATCTATTTCGATTTTTACCGTAAGGGTGAAAACACACCCTTTAAGACTATAAATGAATTTTACCCGGATAACATAATCTCTCTGAAAGTGCCTGCCGGCTATGATATCAAACAGGGACTGAGAGTGGTGATGAAGCTGAAGTGCCATCCTCAGATCGAGAAGGATTATCAGCTTGAGCAGAGCCTGGATTGGAACGACCAGATTCTTTCCCTGAATCCGGGCAATCTGTATAACAAAGGCAACAACCTCTTTACCCTCCAGAACGTTGTCTATCAAAAGTCACCCGCATCACCCATCTTTTACCAAGCCAAGAAAATGTCTTCCTACGACAGTAACGTGGAAATCACCATTCCCTATGAAACACAGCTTTACAGACAGATTTCCGCCATTAATATCGTGGAAAACGGGATACTCAAAACCTATGGCGGAAAAGAAGTAATCGAACGCAAACTGACTGATAAGGATGCCCGGGCAGACCTGGTGCTGATGGATGCAGGGATAGACCTGCTGGTTGACCCCAAGACCAATAAGTCAATCCGGACCAGTCTCTTTGCTACGGAAGGTAAAAAAGAAGCTGAAACCAGAATCAAGGATGCCACGGACAAGCTTACGCAGTTGAAAGCCCAGGCTGGAGTCCTGACCATGCAGGCAGCTACCAGTCCCGAAGCTGCTCAGATGCTGGCAAAAACCAAAGCTCAGATAGAAGACCTGGAAAAGACCATCCAGACTTATAAAAACCCAATCCTGGAAAAAGTGAACAACATCAAATCCGATGACGCCAGAATGAGACTTGTTGCCCGCACAAGAGAAAAAGACAAGCGCAGAGCTACTTTTTATATGGTGCGCACTGACGGCAAAGGAATGTTTGTGGAAAGTGACTATAACCAGGATAAAGATGGCGAATACATATATAATGCACCCATCGCCAACTGGTTTGACAAAAACAAGCTGACTGCCCTGTTTGCTTCCCTGGTCTTTGGCTGCATGGTGTTTTTCTTCGTGAGAAAAGCCCGCAAGGGTCACGATCTTTATATCAGACCCATAGCCGGCATCCACGAAATCGATAACGCAATCGGTAGAGCCACAGAAATGGGACGCCCCATCCTTTACGTGATGGGCAGTGGTAGCCTTTCCGACATCTCCATTATCGCTTCGCTGGGCATCCTGAGTCAGGTTGCTAAAAAGGCTGCCGAATATGATACAAGGCTGATTGTTCCCTGTTATGATTACATTGTGATGCCTGTAGCTCAGGAAATCGTCCGCGAAGCTCACTATGAGGCAGGAAGACCTGATTCATATGATAAAAACAACGTTTTCTATCTGACCAGCGTGCAGTTTGCCTATGTGGCAGGCGTCAATGGCATAATGATCAGGGAAAAGGTTGCCACCAACTTTTATCTGGGTTTCTTTGCCGCAGAAGCGCTGCTGATGACGGAAACAGGCAATGCTCAGGGCACCATCCAGATTGCAGGATCAGACGCCGTGACCCAGATTCCCTTCTTTATTACCACATGTGACTATACATTAATAGGTGAAGAGCTCTATGCTGCATCCGCCTATCTAAACCGCGAACCCATGCTGCTAGGAACCCTTAAGGCGCAGGACTATTATAAGTTCCTGATACTGTCCTTTATTATTGTCGGTGCTATTCTGAGTTCCTTCCAGGTCATGGAAATAATTCAAGTATTCCCCGTGAAATAGAAAGTAGGAGGATGAGTGAAAAAGAATCTACCGCTTGCCATTGTAATCATCGGAGGATTCGTTTGGGTGCTTTGGGCATTTATCCCGCACAAGGTATTCTCTGATGACTTCATTAATAAATTTTATCTGCCCTGGATCTATGTGCAGGCTCCCTTTGGAGTGGTTTTGGGCGTAATGTCACTGGTCATGATGCACACTTCCAAAATCCAGCGTAAAGCTCCCAAATGGCAATACAGCTTCTTTGCTTTGGGAGGACTCTTGATTACCTGTATTGCTGGTTTCGGCTGGGGCACCCAAAATGGAACTCCGCTGATGTGGATGTTTACCAATATGCAGATGCCGATGAGCTCCACCATGTTTGCCCTGTTGGCATTTTATATAGCGTCGGCAGCTTACAAAGCCTTCCGCGCCCGTTCTCCGGAAGCTACAGTGCTGCTGCTGGCGGCGTTGGTCGTGATGCTGGCGCAGGTGCCGCTGGGACTTAAAATCAGTAAAAACCTGCCAGACATTTCGCAGTGGATTCTGGACGTTCCCAATAATGCTGCCAAGCGCGGTATCTTGTTAGGTATTGGTCTGGGCGGAGTCGCCACTTCGTTGAAGATACTATTGGGAATTGAGCGCTCCTATCTGGGCGGCGGTGATTGATTAGGAGGTATGAAATGAAGATATTTGAAAAACTCCAAGCTCTTGACCGTCGTTATATCTATATTGTGGTTGCCCTTGCCATCATCATTCCTTTGATGATTCCCTATAATTCTGATGTGGTTACTACTCCTCCCACAGAAAATCTTTATCAGCTGATTGATTCTTATGCGGGACGCAGTGACCGTGCCATTCTGATTAGTTTTCTTCACGATGCCGCCACCATGCCGGAGCTCTATCCCATGGAAATTGCCATCCTGCGCCATTGCTTCGAGCGCAAGATCAAGGTCTTTACCATGACTTTTACTCCTGCCGGTGCACCGATTATCGACTTTGCCATCAATACGGTCAAAGAAGAATATCCCAATATCCAGTCCGGGGTGGATTATTGCAACTTCGGTTACAAAATCATGCCCATGATTACAGCTTTGGGTATGGGTGACAACATCGCCACAGCTATTGATACCGATGCCGAAGGGCGCAAGCTGGCAAGCCTGCCTATCATGAAAAACATCGTGAACTACAATGAAATGAACCTGATTATCGAGACCAGCGGTTCTGCCGCAGGTGGCACCTGGATTACTTATGCCCGTTCCAAGTTTGGTGCCAATGTTGCAGTCGGAGTTACCGCTGTTATGGCTGCAGACGAATATCCCTTCCTGCAATCAGGACAATTGGTCGGTATGCTGACAGGCTTGAAAGGCGCTGCCGAATATGAAAAGCTGGTGGATGTCTTTGCCGCTTACAGGGATGATTATTTCCCCAATGGCAGACCCTTCAGCAAGGAAATCCTGCGTGACCCCTCAGTTAATAAACTTATCAACATCACCACTCAGACTCAGGCTGTCTTCACTCCTGACGAATTTAAGTCTTTCCTGGCAAAATATCCCGACCAGGCAGCTAACCTGAATAGCCTGAAACAGGAGAAAGACGGCAAAATCATCTTTGATGTCACCAAGATAAGTCCTGACCAGCAGAAAGCCATGGGCTACAATCTCTGGACAGCTTTGAACAAGAAGACCTATAATATCCTTTATAAGTTTAAAGTTGCCCGCATTGGTATGAATGCACAGTCCATCGCTCATATCATGATTCTGCTCTTCATCATTATCGGTAACATTGGCTATTTTGCCACACGTTCCAAAGAGAAAAAGGCATAAGGGGAGGATATCATGTCATTCGAAACCTTTAGTAATCTTGTAGCAGCCTTCTTTACACTCTGCATCTTTTCCTTCCTTTATAAGGATAATCCCTTCTATCAGATGGCAGAACAGCTTCTGGTTGGAATATCGGTGGGATATGGCGTCGTTTATTCTTATGAGCGTATCTTTATCCCCTGGCTCTATCAGCCGATTTTCCTCAAACACCAATATTATCTGATCTTCCCTGCTCTGATCGGAGCTCTCTACCTGTTCCGTTTCAGCCGCAACCTGAGCTGGCTTTCGCGTTATCCCATAGCCTTTTCCATGATGTCTGTGGGTGCAGGCGTTCCGCTTTCCATGCATGCTGGCATTCTGGTGCAGATGCGTCAGGCAATGGTTCCTCTCGAATCCATCAACCTGATGCTCATCTTCATCGGCACGATTGCTGTGCTGCTCTATTTCTATTTCTCCAAAGCCCATACCGGAGTTTATGGAAAATTCACCACAGTCGGCAAATGGTATATGATGATAGGATTCGGCGCTTCTTTCGGTCTGACCGTGATGGCGCGTATTTCGTTGCTGATTGGTAGGATTCAGTTCCTCGTCGGCGATGTCCTGCATCTGATTAAATAAATTATCCGGAAACAAGCTGACCGGTTCTGCCCTGAACCGGTCAGTGCTTTCCTATCCATCTTTGCCAAACTGAGGAAAAATGAACAAATACATAGTTTTAATGTTTTTAGCCCTGTTTTGCCTGTTGATGGGCGCAGCCCAACCGGACGGAACTCATCCCACCGGCAAAATAACCTCACTGGAAGTGACTGATGCGCCATTTGACGATGGCGCTGGAATCATGCTCAGTTGGAAACCTCTACCCCGCACCATGCGTATCATCCAATACCGTATCTACCGCGGGATTACGCCCGACACCCTGTTTTTCTTCGGACAGGTCGAAGTTGATCCCACAGCCGGTGTCGCAGCTGAAAAGATGTTCTATTATGATAAGGATTTCCAGACTCTGCTGACCATCGATTCCCCCGCCAGGTTAAAGAAAGAAAAACAACAACCTCCGACCAGCCCCCTATATGGAAAAGTCCCCCGCGACCCGGCTATTTTGCAGCGTCTGGCAGGCAGCTTTACCATGCTGGGGATTGTTGATCAGGCAAATCTCTATAAGCATTCCAAAAAAGTCACTGCTGCTGACGGTTCTGTCGCGGCAGGACTCAAACCCATTCAGTTTGAACAGGTGGCTGCCAATCCCATGCCGGGGCAAAAGTATTATTACACTGTCCTGGCTGTGGATGAGAAAGGCAATTTCCTGCCTTCTGCAGATATCAAAAGCGCTGTTCCATTTGATAATCCTCCCGACCTGACTGCTCAAGCTGCCGGAATCTACCTGTCCGATTTGGGTCAAGTCCAGCTCGAGTGGACGACTTCTGCTTCCAGCTATGATATTGCCAATTGGCAGTTCTGGCTTTTGCCAAAATCCCGGCTCAATGCTTTTCAAGCCTGGCAAAATACCTATCAAAAGCAAAATGGTATTCCTGCTCCCTGGACTGCAGGAGCAATACTACTGGCAGAAAAGCCCAATGATTATAACTATTATCTGACCCTGAAAACTGCCTCCGGCAGAATCATCAATCCCGATGGCTCTTCCGGTGCTGCCCTGCCCGTTAATGCTTTATCTGATTATGTCCTGGTCCTGGGAGTGCAGGATTATAGCGGTATGCTTGCTTATACAGCGGGTTCAGAGCTGCGTTCTGCCACATCCTCCGAACTGCCCAAACAGACTGTATTCAGCGTTGCAGACAAACCGGATGACAAAGGCGATACCAATTCCCTCGCCTTCGGGCAACCCATCTGTTTTATCACCCAGGCAGCTTATGCCAATGCCGCCAAAACCAAGGTTAAGATTAATTACGAACTTTCTGAGAACCTGCAATTTAAGGTAGATGCTCTCTCCTTCCAAATCTATGATGCACAGGGTAAACTCCTTTCCACGATTACAGAACGTTACCCCGATAAGATTATCAAGCTCAGGCTTGAGGAACATAATGCTTCCACCTCTAAACTGCTGGTCAAAGCTGCTTTCCGCTATAAGAAAAGCTCTGCCTTCACTGACTATTATGTCAGCCAGGAGTTGAATTACGATGAGCAGACCCGTCGTTTCATGAGCGGAGACATTTATTACAAGGGAGAGGACCTTTCCAGATTTTATTATCAGGTTATGCGTAAAAGCAAGCTGGAAAGCTCTTTCCTGCCTGCCAAGAAGATCTCGACCATTTCCCGTAATTATGACGACATCGTGAACTTTGAAACCACCTTGCAGAAACTGATAACAGGCATTGACCTCAAGACAGGCAGGATGCTGGTGGATCCCAACCTCACCTTTGCCCTCGATGCCAAATCAGGACAGCCCTTATCCATAAACATCTTCAGGGATGAGCAAATAAAAAGCCTGCAGAAGATGCAGACTGAGCTTAAGGATTTGCAAGCCCAATTGCAGAAAAATCCTGCCCAAGCGGATTCGCTAAACCAGCTCATAGCTGCTCAGGAAGCATATATCCAGGCTCTTACCGGCAATCCTGTTTACAAGGCTGCCTCCAAGCTCAAAAATCCGTCCCGCTGGTTCAGGCTTTTTCACAATGAACAGCTCAAAAACTCCCGTTCTTATAGCTATCTTATCATGAAAACGGATAATGCCGGAGCTTATACTTTTTCCACTGAAAGCCAGCCCTATCTGCCAATTGCCAATTGGTTTAACTTCAGCTTTCTGCCGGCTCTGATTGCCAGCGTAGTCTTCACATTCATTGTGCTTTGGACCAGCATCCGCGCCAGACGCGGCAAAGACCTCTATCTGCGTCCCATTGCCGGATTGGAAGAAATCGACAATGCAGTGGGAAGAGCGACAGAAATGGGACGCCCCATCATGTATATCCCCGGCTGGAGCACCATTGGTGAAATTACCACCATCGCATCCATGATGATTTTGAACCGTGTGGCACGCAAAACTGCTGAATACGACACCCGCATCCTGGTGCCCAACAACGACTATTATGTGATGCCCCTGGCGCAGGAAATGGTACGCGATGCCTATTATGAAGCGGGTCGCCCCGATAGTTACAATCCCGTGGATATCTTTTATATCTCCAGCGACCAGTTCCCCTGGGCGGCTGGTATCAACGGAACCATGATAAGGGAAAAGACCGCCACCAATTTCTACATGGGATTCTTTAATGCGGAAGCCCTGCTCATGACTGAAACCGGAAACGCCACAGGCTCTATCCAGATTGCCGGAACAGACGCCATCACCCAGGTGCCGTTCTTTATCACCACCTGTGATTACACTCTGATTGGTGAAGAGTTTTATGCTGCCTCCGCTTATCTGAGCAAGGACGCCGAGCTGGTCGCCATGCTCAAAGCGCAGGACTATTTCAAATTCCTCATCGTCTTTTTCATCTTGCTGGGAGCATTGCTCGCCACTTTCCATTTCAACTGGCTGACCAACGCTTTCCCTCTGGAATAAACACCCCATTTAATAATTGCATTACGGTGGCATTAGCGTTAATACTTAGTGGCTGATGCCACCTTTTTTATGTTCAGTTCGTTGTTACATTTACAGCTATACTCTCACATAACTCCCTCAATAGCCAATATAGACCAAATAGATACCAAAAGTATATCTAAAGTATATTAAAAGTATTCTTAAATACAT
>DAHVPA010000055.1 GCA_027318525.1 Candidatus Cloacimonadota bacterium
TTAATGTATTTGTCTTGACGTCTTTGCTACAGAGGTTAAAATTGATTTTCTGTAAATAAGTCAAATGAAAAATGGAAAGTGCCTCATGAATGATGCTCAGCGAATGTTTCTAAGGCTGGCACTGACAGTGCTGGTTCCGCTTCTGGCAGTAACTTTGGGTGGTCTGATGATGTATCAGACTTTTACCGCCTTCTTCTTTCCTGTAACAGCATCCGGCTCGGGAGAATTCAATGGTCCGGCGGCGATTTACTATGCCCTCACGTTTGTTGTGGCTCTAATGTATTTCTTTCAGAAACAGGGCTTAAAAGGCTTTGATTTAATCGCATTGGGACTTTTGGCACTGGTCTATTCTCTGGCACTGCAAAATCTGACTCCCCTGGTGCACCGTCCCATCCATGTTTATATTTTGCCCCAACTGGCATTGTTTTTACTGTTGTGGCTGGTCCTTAAATACATCTTTATGAACAGGATGTTCCGCACAGTGCGGCTGATAATCTTTTCTGTCCTGGGGGCTGCCGCCTTTACCATAAGCTTTTGGCTGCAATATGCGCTGCTGCATCAAATCAGGGAAGCCAACTTTCTGCAGGTGCGTTTTCTGAGCGGACTCTTCCTCTTTGTCTTTATGGGAGTGGGGCTGACGATTGTAGAAAATATCCTGCTCAGGATGGATATCAGTGAGCTGAAGAAGATAAGCAATCATGGCTCAGCAGATGATTCTGTGGATACAGGAGACAATGACAAAACTGATTGAGACGCCGGAATTTCTGGCGCGCAAGGAATATTTTCTCATCCGGGTCGAGAAGGGCAGGCAGATAGATTTTGTTGAGATTTTTGGCAATTCACAGCCTGTCTATCTGGAAATCGGCAGCGGCAAGGGGGAATTTATATCCGAGTATCCGCTGTTGCATCCACAGTGGAACTTCATAGGATTTGAACTGCAGCAGAAACGGGTGGAAATCTCACTCCGCAAACTGGACATAACAAAACACCCAAACGTCAGAATGGCGACCTTTAAGATAGACCATGAGATAATCCGGCTTTTTCCAAAAAACTCAGTGAGCGGAGTATTTATCCAACATCCGGACCCCTGGCCCAAACGCAAACACTTCAAACGGAGACTGGTGCAGCAAAGCTTTCTGGATGCACTGAGCACAATCCTCAAACCCGGGGGAATGATTCAGGTCTCAACCGACCACGAAGAATATGCCAACTGGATATGGAAGGCATTTTCCAAGCGGGAAGATTTTTTACCCAAACAGGAAGGCGGCATCAGCTTTGAACCCTTGCTGGACGAACATGTGACCACCTTTTATGAACGTGAACAACGCCGGCTGGGATATGAACCCCGCCATATGCTGTTTGAAAAAAGATAAAACTGCACTATCTTATGAGTAAACAAAGAGGTCATAAATGAAAGAAAAAATCAACGAGATTTATAATCAGATTCAGAATAAATATGAAAGCGTCCTTTCTGAACAGGCAACATCCTGTTCACAAGCATACAGGATGAAAGCAGAAGAGCCGGATATCCTGCGTTCCTGCTTTGCCATAGACAGAGACAGAATCCTGTATAGCGGCGCTTATCGCAGATACCACGGCAAGACGCAGGTTTTTTCCTTCACCAATCTGTTTGACGAAGAAATGACAAACCGTAACCTGCATATTGCCTATGTGTCGCAAATCTCAAGGACCATTGGCAAATATCTGGGGCTAAACCTGGAATTGATTGAGGCAATTGCTTTGGGGCATGACCTGGGGCATTGTCCATTTGGTCACGATGGTGAGATGGCACTGAGCAAATGCTGTGCTCAGCATGGTATCGGGCACTTTCACCATAACATCGAAAGCCTGCACATCGTTGATCATATATCCAATAAGGGAAAGGGGCTGAACCTGACGTTCCAGGTGCGGGACGGCATCATCTCACACGATGGGGAAGTCCATAATACCCAGCTCAGACCCCAAGCCGATAAACAAGAAGTGGATATCGAATCATATATTTCCAGGAAAAAAGCAGGGGAGAAAGCGAGCTGGATGCCTGCAACGCTGGAAGGATGCGTGGTCAGAATCACGGATACCATTGCTTATATAGGTCAGGACATCGAAGACGCCATCAGATATAACATCCTCAAAAGAGAAGACCTGCCCAAAGACTGCACGGATTATCTGGGCTCACGCAACAGCCAGATTATTGATACATTGGTCAAAAGTGTGATTGTCAACAGCTTTGAAAAAGACTATATAGCTTTTGACGACGAAACATCCGAATATCTGCTCAAACTCAAGAAGTTCAATTATGCCCGCATATATACTGACGACAACGTAAAAAAATCCAACCAGATTATCTACCGGACAATGGGTATCCTGTTTGATAAATATCTGGAAGACCTGGAAACAGACAACAGAGAATCAAAAATCTTCGGGCATTTCCTCAATTATAAAGAATCGGATTACAGTGAGAGATTCAGTCCTGCAGAGCAGGTGAGGGATTTCATTGCCACCATGACAGACAGGTATTTCAATCAGGAGATAAAAGACTATTTAGTGCCTTGGAAATGGTAAAGGGTTTCCTATATCAATCCAGATAGTCGAGAGCTTCGCTGAGGGGCATGACTTTGATGCCGCGGGACTCAATATTATGCATCAGACGGGCAAAATCCTCGGGATGGTAGCTAGTGGCATAAGTTGTGCTCTGCTCACTGATATCATGAAAAAGGAACACCACCAGGTTTTCCCTTTCCATCATACCTTGAGCAATCCTTCCATAAGCCACATCCGGACTCATCGAATTGATGACGTCAAAACTGCCTACGCAGGTGCGCTCAATCGGCTGACGCATCGAAACATTAAAACAGGTACGGATGTTTTTATAGAAGCTGTTGATAAGAGGATAATATTCAACCGGACAATATCCAAACGTGGTGGCAAAGGAAACCGGCTGCAATCCGTGACTCTGTAGATTTTGATAATCAGTGGCAATAGTGAACCTGGCTTGCTCATAAGTCAAGGTGGATAGTGCTTCATGATTGAGGGTATGACCGCCAATTTCCCATCCAAATGTGTGTTTCAGAGAATCCAACTGAGCCCAGGTAAGTCTCCCCTGATTGCCAATTCTGCCTGAATTGGCAAAAACAGTTCCTCTAAAACCATATTCCTGCATGATGGGAAGGGCATTTGTCCAGACGCTAGCACAACTGTCATCAAAGGTAAGGCACAGGATAAAATCATCATTCGGAACTTTACTGGTGTAGCGGCATCCAAACAGAAAAACAGAGACTAAAAGCAATGCCAAGCCTTTCCTGAGCATATCTTATCTCATCCTAAAAGTGGTTTGAATCCCGGCTTGGGAATAATCACGGCTTTGGGTAAGGTCGTTATAATCAAAGAAAAAACCAACAGAAATGTCCTTATGTGGTGAGTAATCCAAGTCAAAGAAACCTGTATGGGCTCGTTCTCCGGGCAGAGACTGGGTTCGATAACCAATCATGCCGACAACCCTTTTCAAACTATGCTGCAGGCAGATTTCGTTCATATCTTGGATATCTGTGCTGGTTGGTGTGGTCTTCAGGTCTGAGCTTATAATCAGGCTGAAAGAATTAATCGGATTATAACTGATTTCACTAACTGCATGCCAGTTATCCATTTGCGGGTAGACACCGGATTTGATGTAGTAACTGCATTCTCCGGCAAAATGAAACCTGAGATGCTTCAAAACGGCAGTTGCATCATATCCGGCATTGAACATATGAACTGAGTAGTGGCTGTCGTTATGAACATAGATTCCATATAATTGCAGTCCCAACGCATCACCCTTGTATTGAAAATCATATTCCGCCAGGAAGCGATTCAGGCTATTACCGCCCAAACCTATTCTGGAAGTGGTTTCCCCAAATGATTGGGCAATATTTACGCCCTGCCATCTGAATTCCGTTAGAGCATTGCGTTTATGTAGTTTGTCAGCAGTCCTTCTATTATAAAAGAAAAAGTCCTTACCAAAACCAAAATCACAGACGGAGAAACGCATGGCAGTCTGTCTGCAGACAAAATCAAGCAAAGCTTCATCAATTATGACTTGTGATGCAAGTCTTTGTTCCTGATTGGTGAGAGCCAGCCTTGCCCTGAGTCCGTTGCTAAAAGTGGTGTCCACTGCTGCTTTTAACTTGTAAAAGTTGTCCCAGCCTGCACTGGAGTCATCATCACCCGGGAAAAACTTATAGCTTTGCGAATTCCACCAATCCAGTTGTAGCGGTATTACTACTGCAGCTAGATTTATGACTGCAAGTAGGATTAAGATTAGAGTGCATGCTTTATATCTGAGAATCATATTTCTTCCATTTGTTTTACTTAAATCATGCTTTTAGCACGCTGTCAACAATTTTCCGTCCACTGGCTCTCTAATTGCATTAAAGATTGACAAAAAGTGCTTTGATATCTAAATGGAACGAATTCTCAGGCATACACTTAGGTAAATTACATGAAAAAAATATATACTATCATGATACTACTGACAGCAATCAGTTATCTGGCAGCAGTGGATTTTCCCTGGTATTCCCAGGGTGATGAAAGATGGAAACAGGAAAGACTGGGCAAATCGGGAAGGACAATTGGTCGCAGTGGTTGTGTCCTGAGCTGTCTTTCCATGTTGCTTAATGCAGAGGCATCCAATCCCCGAATCACCCCTGACGAACTCAATGAATGGCTCAGGCAAAACGGAGGTTATTCCGGTTCAAACATGCGTTGGCAAGTACCCGGCGAACTTGATGGCGCTGGAAAAGGTCTGGAGCTTGTCGCACAGGATAGAAAACCCAACAACTGGAAGTTCTTAAGCGAACAATTGGACAAAGGCAATAAAGTAATCGTCAAAGTCAAAGGCAGAAGGAGCCATTGGGTCTTGGTAACCAGACGCAACGGACCATATAACAAAGCTTCCTCATATCCAATCAATGATCCGGGGACTCTTGATTATAAAGAGAGGACCTTGGCGCATTTCGGCGGTTTCAAAGCAGCACGTTCTTATTCTGGCAACTGGCTGGATGAAGAAGCTTTCAAACTTGAAACAGATATACAGGTAGTGCCTGTCGAAAGTGATGAATACATGTTTTATGATCTGTTCAATTCTCCGCATCCTGCCGACGTTTATGTTAGAATTCAAAACAACTTGTCTGTGCCCATCTCAGGGTATTTCATCCTGGGATTGTTTGACAAAGACAACAAGTTCATGCAGACAGTGGCATATGAGCATGCCAATGTTGATTCCAGCGCTTATTATGACCTGATGTATGAAATGGATGATATTTCAGAACTGCAGCAGAATGGCGCTTATGTAAACATAATTTACAGCAAATACTTCTCGAATATGCCATCTTTAAATGATACTGTAGCACTGATGAAAAACAAGGACAATGACCCCAATCTTAATAAATCCGATCCCAATTACACAGATATCCCGGATGAACTGGAAAGCTCAATAGATTAGTCCAGACTTTGTCTCAGATCCTGTTCCAAAATTACTGACATTTCCGTTTTTTCGTCTCTATACTTGATAATGATAGGACAATACACACTGAATTCATGATTACTTTTCAAAGGTCTGCTGCCGGGGACAACCACTGCATTTTCCGGTAAAGTTACAGCTTTACCGGCTTCTTTCGGTAAGTAGTTGTCATTAACAGCATCATACACTGGTGTGGATGCTGTCAGAATCGTTCCGGAAGCAATTACAGCCCGTCTCCGGACGATTACACCTTCATAAATTCCGGTATTGCCACCCACGAATACTCCATCTTCTATGATTACAGGGCAACTTCCGATTGGTTCCAACACGCCTCCAATCATTGCTCCTGCAGAAAGATGCACATCTTTGCCGATCTGAGCGCAACTGCCTACCAAAGCATGGGAATCAACCAGAGTCCCGCTATCGACATAAGCTCCCACATTGATAAAAGCAGGGGGCATAATCCCTACTCCAGGTGCAATGTAACAACCATTACGGATGGAAGTTCCGCCGGGCACGATACGAATCTGGTCTTTTAGGAAAACTTGCTTTTCGGGAAGGGTGTCTTTGTCGAAGAAGCTCTTGGAACTGCTCCAGCCCATCTCTGCCAGACTTCCCATCCTGAAACCAATTAGGATACCCATTTTAACCCAGCTGTTTACTATCCAAGTCCCTTCCTGCTTTTCGGCAGAGCGGATAACTCCTTTGTTCAGCTGATCCATAAACTGATTAAACAGCTCCCGGTGGGCAGATGTGTAATCTGCCGGTTTTTCTTCATACAGCCTGATTATTTGTTCTTTAAAATCCATCTTTTATTTCCTCATTTGAATATGTCGAATAGCTTATCACAGGCAAGACTGAGAACTGAGCGCGGACAGCCGAAATTGATTCTGACAAAACCGCTGCCATCTGTCCCGTATGTCTTACCGGGATTTAATGCCAGACCTGCCTGATTAATCAGTAGGTCCGATATAGCCTGATCATTCAGTCCTGTAGAGCGGCAGTCAATCCAAGCCAGGAAAGTCGCTTCCGGTTTGATTGCTTTTAGTCTGGGCAGTTTAGTATCGATATAATCGCAAAGCATGTCCCTGTTTTGTTCCAGATACTTCAGCAGTGCTTGCAGCCAGGGATAGCCACTTTCATATGCTGTTTTCAGAGCTGTTATGCCAAAGCTGTTGCCCAGATACAAGTGCATGGTCTGAACATAGTCATTAAAGCTTTTCCTGAGTTTCGGATTGCTGATGACGATGGCGGAAGTGCAGAGCCCTGCAAGGTTGAAGCTTTTGCTGGGGGAATAGCAGGTGAGAGTAAACTGGTTGAAATCCTCCAGAGCGGCAAAAGCTCTATGGGTATTTCCGGAATAGACCAAATCAGCATGGATTTCATCTGCTACTACTATTACTTTATACTTTCTGCACAATCTGCCTATCTTCAGCAGTTCTGTTTCTGACCAGGCTCTGCCCACGGGATTGTGCGGACTGCACAGAAAGAACATTTTTGCTTGTTTGAGTTTAACTTCAAAATCGTCAAAGTCGATTTCATAGCGAGAACCCTGCAAGCTGAGTGGGTTTGTCAGCAGCTTTCTGTCATTGGCTTGCACTGCTTCAAAGAAAGGGTCATAGACAGGCGTCTGCACCAGGATGCCGTCACCCGGCTCTGTAAGAGTCACGACTGCGATATTCAGAGCTGTAACGATGCCCGGGGTACTGATAATCCAATCTCTTTCAATCTGCCAGCCATAGCGTCTGTCAACCCAGTTGATTATGCTTTCGTAATAGGCATCCAGACGCAGGTTGTAGCCAAAGATTGGGTGCGATAGCCTTGCCTGCATAGCTTCCAGGATTTCCGGTGCTATGGCAAAATCCATATCCGCCACCCAGAGCGGCAGCAGGTCAGCTTTACCAAACAGCAACTTCAAACCATCAGCTTTGAAGCAGCCTGTGTTTTTTCTGTCGATGACTGTGTCAAAATCATATCTTGGTTGCATCTGTTTTTCCAAAGTCCCTTCTATCCTTGTTCAGCTTGTCTGTCAAACTGATTCTACAGCAAGGCTCTGTGACTATGTTCCTGCCTTTTCCCTTGACATTTGTCACTTAGTCT
Source organism: Candidatus Cloacimonadota bacterium (assembly GCA_027318525.1). GTDB lineage: Bacteria > Cloacimonadota > Cloacimonadia > Cloacimonadales > Cloacimonadaceae > UBA5614. The sequence goes on from DAHVPA010000055.1 coordinate 7,595, forward strand.
GCCACGCTGCAGTTATGGTCATAATTCTTTTTACATCAGCCTTTGGGGCTTTCTGATGCGGCATTCCGGATGGATTCTGTTGCCGGTTTGCCTGTTCTTGGTTTGGACTGGGCTTATCTCTGCTGAGCAGGTCAGAATCTCCTCTGTCTATTATCATGACAAGGGGAGCAGCGTTCAGCTCACTTCTTTGCCCGATTCTTTGACTGCATCAGCCATAAGCCTGCTCACTTCCTGCGATTTACGATACCGCTTGTCAGTTTCGGACAGCCTGATAAAAAGTATGGTCAAATCTGCTTCCTGTCTGGAACTCGTTTTTACCGAAGCCTGGACGGTTCGGACTCTGGAGCCGCCCCTCTATCGCATCGACCGTATCCTGATTCCTTTTGACGGGCTTTATGCCACAGATACATCCAGCGCTGCAGCAGTCATTTTTCTGGGAAATGGCACTTACTTTTCGGGACCACTGGGCAATAGCTCCGGTCTTCCCTTGCGGGCAAAACTGCACAAATCCCTTGCTCCTTATCTGCTTAAACGGATTGATTAACAAAGCAATCCCATCAGATAGATTTATCCCATCTTTTATAACCTTCCACCTCCGGCAGCAAACCTGCTTCGATGGCAGCTTTTACTGATTTGCAGGGCAGGTTTTGCGCATTTATCTGCTCTCTGGTGATGGTCTTCAGGTCCACTGTCCCCGGCATGGCTTTCTGCAGCGCCCACATCAATTTGTTATACATCTGCGCCCAGGTAAAGACCGGTTTTTCCCTGCCGGCAGGAAGTTCGTTGTAACTCTGGCAGTAATCCAGCAGGTTATATTTATAATCTTCGGAAGGCTGCAGCGCATAAATCTGGCGCTGGGCAATGCGGAAGGGAGCCTGTCCCGGATGGTTCTTGAATTTGAAGCTCCGCCTGGCGTAGATATTGCCCGTACGGCTGTCCATATAATATATCAGGTCATCGGCTTTGCCTGTGTAACCATGCAGCATATGCTTAAACTTGACTTTCATCGCTTCCTCCGCAATAATCTGTAATTTCTTATTTAATTCTTTCCAGGAAAGCGTCCAAAGCGGTTTTTGATACCCGGTGCTCTCCTTCAAAGGGAATAAAGGTAACCGGTATCTTTTTCTGCAGTAAGGTGTTGTAAGCTGTTTCTGATTCGGAATATTGGACCACCCGGTCTTGTTTGCCGTGACTGATGATTACTTCAAGGTTTTTGGCTTTTTTGAATTCCCTGTTGTTGATATTTTCTGATTTCAATCCGCCCCCGCAGGCAACCAAACCATCAAACACATCCGGATTTTTCAGAGTCAGCAAATAGCCGAAATAGGCACCTTGGGAAAATCCCAGCAGCCAGGTTTCCTTGACGTTGTATTTCTTTTGCAGTTTTTTTGCCAGACCTGTTACGTAGCTCTGCACCCACCCATATGATGTCTCCATGGCTTTACTTTCCATCGGGACGAACGGTCCCCAGCTGAAAGCGGAGTTCTTGCTTTCGGGAAATGCGTATGGTGCTTCAGGAACGACATAGATAATGTTTTTATCTTTGAAATACTGCCATAAACCGCCAAAGTTCTGCGCCACACCGCCCAGTCCGTGCATGCCGATGAGCAGCGTATATGACTTCTTGGCATCGTAATCCTGCGGAAGATAGAGATAATAGGAACCGTATTGCCGGATGGGAAAATAACCAATCTTGCCTTTGTTGCCTGCTTCGTTTTCGCTCCACACTTTCAGGGAATCGAGTGCCATAGTAAAGGTTTTAGCAGTGCGCACCTGGTCAAAATCCTTGTCTTTGCTGATATGATCCAGGTCTTTGTATCCTTTTTTATAAGAGATTTTCAGGTACTTGGCTGCTTCCACGGGACTGCCCAGAAGACCATAGCAACACGCCAGGTTATACCAGCTGTCTGCATCGTCGTCTTCTTCAGCCAGATAAGCCAGATAATACTGGGCTGCCTGCTGGAATTTGCCCTGTTGATAATAATCAGTAGCTTTTTCTAGATAAGGTGTTACATCCTCATCATCGTCCTCAAGCGGATCAAAGTTATAAATGTCAATCTGGTCGGGCGTCTGGGGTCTGAGTGTCTGCTGGGCATAACTTGTCACCATAATCAGCAGCATAAACAGCATCAGCCAAAGTGCTTTCTTGCGTTGCATGAGGTCTCCTCCTTCCTGTCTTGAACAATATTTATACATTCTACAGACTTACTTTTTTGTCAAGTGCATTACTTGACTATTACTATACCATTACGGTAGCAATACGGTTAATGACCGTAATGATACCGTAATCCTACCGTAATAGATAAGTAGTGCAATTATGGTAAGGGAATGGAATCAGGTTTGGTTAAGCAGGTTCAGTATATTCTCCCTGTATTGGATAAAAGCTTTTCTGCCCTGTTTGGTAAGCCGGATAAGGGTATGTGGGATACGTCCGACGAATTCTTTTAGTATCTCCACATAGCCGCTCTGCTCAAGTTTCTGCAGGTGAACCGAAAGATTCCCTTTGGTGAGACCTGTCTTGTGAACCAGATAAACGAAATCAGCCTTTTCCACCACGAAGAGGTAGAGCATAATGTTCAGACGGGCAGGCTCGTGGATGACGCGGTCTATCTCTTCAAGACTTACATCAAGGCTGACGTCTTCATTCTTCATCTTTTAACACCGGATATTTCCTGAGA
>DAHVPA010000056.1 GCA_027318525.1 Candidatus Cloacimonadota bacterium
CAGGATGGTGCCATCACCGCCCAAGACCAGAATGCAATCAAGGTGAACCTCGATGCAGGAATTGGGGATGATGGTGCAATCAGCATCTGTCAGATATTCCCGCTGACTTTCAAATCCGTAAAACTTGAGGTTGTATTCATTACGGAGGTCTTTCACCAGCTTAAAGAGAATCTCTTTTTTTACATACTTGGGGTGGATATATAAGCCGAAGTTTTTCATAATGATTCCATAATCCTGAGATAGGATTCATAGCGTTGCAGAGGGATGAACCCGTTTTCCACATCACGTTTGACGGCGCAATCAGTCTCATGACTGTGCGTGCAGCTGCGGTAATAACACTTGTCGGCATAAATAGAAAAACCGGGGAAAGCAGAAGGAATCAGGCTTTTTTGCTCCCTGTGGAGATTCACCGTTTTCAGACCAGGAGTATCAACCAGATTGCCACCGAAAGACCATTTTAAAAGCCTTGCCTGGGAAGTGGTGTGCCTGCCTTTCTCATTGAAATCGCTGACAGCGCTGACAGCCAGTTCCAAACCCGGTTCCAAAGCGTTAATGAGAGATGTCTTGCCCGTTCCGGACTGACCGGAAAAAACGGAATCCTTGTCTTTAATCAGGCTTTTGAGCTTATCAATCCCCATATTGGTAATGGTTGAACTGAAGATTACGGGGATGTCAAGCTTTTTGTAGTAAGCTGCCACTTCTTCTGCTTCTGCCATGTCCTGACAGAGGTCCATCTTGTTTATGCAAATGATGGGATTTAGCTTATTGATATTGGCAATGCAGAGATAGCGGTCAATCAATCCAGGCTTGAGGTTAGGCATCGCCCAGGAAGCAGTTATCACCAGATAATCAATGTTACAGGCAACGATAATCTCCTTCTGAAAATTATTCTCGGTATATCTGGAAAGAGTATTGGTGCGCGGTAACAGCTCTTCAATCCTATAATCAGGTTCGGCAGAAATATCCACATTGACCCTGTCCCCCACAGCGCTCAACATTCTGGTCTGAAACAGGAACTGCTTCAGTCTTCCGCTTAGGATGCAGGGATATTCCTTATCACCTATCCTGACAATATTCAGATAATTGGATTTGACTTCGACCACTCTGCCTTTGACCAGTTCCAGCTCCTTTTTCAGAGATTGGGAGCTTTTGTCCTGAGTCCTGCGGCTTTTTTTGCTGGCAGAGGATTGAATCTCATCATAAAAATCACCGTCCTGAACCTTGGTATTGCCAAGGTTCAACTTTTGCCGACGGGTGATTTTTTTATCTTTTTGTTTCATCTCATACAGGGATGGCGGGAATCAAAGTGTCAAACATTCCGCTCTGCTGTTTCAGCTTGGCTTCCACACCGAAAGCAGTCTTCTGATTGAGTCCTATCACTGCCTTAACCAAAGCTGCAGCTTTTCTGATATCGTCCTGAGTGGCAGCAAGCACTTCATCCCGCAGTTGCTGACGGTCTGCTTCACTGATGCCGACGATGTAATTGAAAGCAGCATTGTAACCTTTCTGGAAGGGAGTCGTCGGCATGTCAAACTCAGCCATGGTGCCGATGATGTATTTTTCAAAATCCCGCTCTGAACATTTGAAATTCTCCAGATATGCAGCTATCTTTTCATAGACGGCATAAGTCTCTGCCAGATTGGGATCACGATATGAGCAGAAATAGGCATAGCCATAACGGGCAAACAGCACCATAATTCCGTATGCACCACCCTTTACTCTGAGTTCCTGCATCAGAAAATCGTTTCTGAGGATATTGGTCAGCACCTGCAGACTACCATTGTATTTATAACCAAGCTGCTTGAAGTTTCCACCCTGAGCGCAGAATTGGATATTGACCGGTGCAAAGATGCCTTCATTCAGTTTCCTGGGGGTAAAGGATCTGTCTGCAGCGCAAGCCTCAAGCTTAGGGAAACCGTTTACAAATTGTTCAAACTGCTGACCCATAGCCTCGATGTCTGCAGCAGGTGAGGTTATATTCAGCACCAGGTTATTCAAATGGCAGGCGGATTTGATGGTAGCTGCCAGCTTATCCAACACATCTTCCGGAGCGCTTTCCATCTTTTTGTCCAGTGCGTTCAGGAAGGAATAATACTCCATCCCTTCGGTCAAATCCTGCCAGTAGTGGTATTGACCGGTCTGAGCCAGCATTCTCCGGATGGCAGTCTGGTGCCCATAGCTGATGAGCATCATCTGGACGCGGGATTTCGTTTCTTTGAGAAGTTGGTGTATCCTTTCCCTATCGCGGAAAGTGGTTCTGCAAGCATATTCGTATGCCAGTTCCAACATGCGTCCGACTTTGGCTTTGACTGCTTTGGCGCGCAGAACAAAACGGGGAATAGCCTTGGCATTGTCGCGATTGTTCGGATACAGAACCAGGCTGGCGGAAATCCCGCCCGTGTTGATGTCAATTTCGTTGGAAAGTTCTGCAAAACTATAATTTTCCGTATCCAGGCTTCCCAAAAGGGCGGAAGCCAGCTCCAGCCATTGGAAATCATCTTCGGGCATGTGGCTGAGGTCAAAGTATGCGCTTGTGTAAACAATCCCATTGGTAAACACATCATGCTTCAAAAGTGTGTAACCGTCTTTGCTTACTTCTTCCAAAGGCAGCTTTTCAACTTCTTTTTTAATATCTTTCACAGAAATAAAGGGAATTTTAGCAATGTCTTCCGGTGTATCAGGTGTATCCTGCCACTCCTGCAGACTAACGTTATCCTTTACTAGTTCGCTGATTTGCTCTGCGGAAAGTTTTGCCTTGTATTCTGCCAGGATTTGCCTTGTCCGCTCATCTTTCTGCTCTACCAAACCCTGAACCGGCTTCAGCACTATGCTGCTGGAGTGTTTGTTACCCAGAACAAAGCTGCTGATAAGCTGCTCATACATGGGTTCGGTCAGACCTTTGCGCAGATGCTCCAGCACCGGCTCAAACTCCAGATAAGCCAACGGGTCTCCACCATGCAGCCAGCTTTTCAGCACGGTTGAATGATAAAAAAGTCCCTTGGGGAAATTGCCGCGTTCTGCTTCACGCCAGACAAACTCCTTGATGTTGATGGTGGCTTCTATCAGTTTTTTTTCGAATCCTTCCCGGGAAATCCTTTCCAGTTCTGACATGATAAGCTTTTCCAGAGTTTCCAGGTCTTCAGTCCGGACATGCTTGCAGATTATGCTGAAGGTGGGCTGCAGACAGTTTTCATCGTAGTAGGCAAAGCTATCTGCACACAGCCCTGATTTCTGCAGGGCAAGCTTGAGCGGTGAAGCCGCAGAATCCATCAAGGCTTCCTGCATTACCGCCATGGCATTGGTGGTCATCACATCCAGAGCGTTGCCACAGGTAAAATTGAGCGCCAGATAATTTCTGCCGGCTGGGTCCTCATCAGTCCCGATGGAATAGCTTTCCTCGATTCTGACCGGTTGGCTGAATGCTTTCTGGATAGGTATGTCGCTCTTAGGGTCAGCCTTTTCAAAAGCTGATAAATAGTGTTCATCCAGAAAAGCCAGCACTTTTTCCTGGTCGATATCGCCATACAGATAAATCCAGCTGTTGGAAGGGTGATAATACTTGGTATGAAAAGCTTTGAACTTTTCCCAGCTCAGTTGGGGAATGCATTCAGGGTCACCGCCTGACTCAAAACCATAAGGTGTATCGGGGAATTGGACCTGCTGGTTCTTTCTATAGAGAATCAGTTCGGGTGATGAAAATGCACCTTTCATCTCATTGTAAACCACACCCCTGTAAACAATTTCGTCTTCAGGTTTAAACAGCTCATGGTGCCAGCCTTCCTGCTTCAGGACTTCCGGACCGTTGTAGATATTGGGATAGAGCACCGCATCGAGGTAAACGTGCATCAGGTTAAAGAAATCCTGGTCGTTGGTGCTGGCTATCGGATAGGATGTGTGGTCAGATGCCGTGAAGGCATTCAGGAAAGTCTTCATGCTGCCTTTCATCAGCTCGGTAAAGGTGTTTTTTGCCGGGAAGTTACGTGAGCCATTGAGGACACTGTGTTCCAGGATATGCGGGCAGCCTGTGCTGTCTTCCGGAGGTGTCCTGAAAGTTATACTGAAAGCTTTGTTGGTATCGTCATTCTTGAGGAAGAGGAGGCGTGCGCCTGTCTTGACGTGTTCATACTGATAAGCTATGGAACGAATCTCTGTCACTTCTTTTTGGCTGATCAACTTGTAATTCTTGTTTTCTGTCACTTTTTCTCCATTTAATTGCTCCGTATCAAACTCGGAAGTCTGTCTTTTCCTGCTTAATCAGTTGTCCCGCTCTTTCTCCGCTGCCTCTCGAGTAAAGTCCGGGAGGCTGGCGGAGGCTGCGCGACGGCTAATCAAGGAAGGAGCCTGTTCTGATACGGGATAATGTCTGCTGTCCTCTGAGTCCAAATCTCAGATAAGTTTGTATTCCTTCAGCGTCTGCTTCAGAATGACTCGGCTGCTTTCCTGCAATGGACACATGGGCAGCCGGAATTCATTATCTATCATACCCATCATGTGCAAGGCTTCCTTGACAGGGATGGGACTGGTTTCAACAAAGAGATGCTGGTTGATTTTAATCAGATACTGATGCTGCTTGAGGGCAGTGGCAAAATCGCCATCCAGACAGGCTTTGATATGTTCGTGCATGAGTTTGGGCAGGATGTTGGCAGTAACCGAGATGGTTCCCTTAAAGCCGCTTGCCATGAGGGGCATGTTGATTCCATCCTCACCGCTCATGCAGACAAATCCTTCCGGAGCATCGCGCACGATTTCAGCTGCCTGTACTATCATGTTGCTGGCTTCCTTGATGCCCACTATGCGCGGATTGGCTTTGGCGATGCGGACTGTCGTGGCGGCTGTCATGTTCACTCCGGTGCGCCCCAGAATGTTATACATAATAATCGGGATATCGGTCTTGTTATGGACTTCGCTGAAGAATTCAAACATCCCCTGCTGAGTCGGCTTGATATAATAAGGCACCAGCACCAGGGCATAATCCGCACCCAGTTCTCTTGCTTTTTTGGTCTGGGCTATCGTGTGATGAAGGTTGTTCGTGCCTGTTCCAACTACAACAGGCACCTTGTGATTGATGCGCTGCAGGCAGAACCGGAGCAAAGCTTCCTTTTCATCCGAAGCTATGGCAGCGCTTTCTCCTGTTGTCCCCAACAGCACAAAACCATCCGTACCCTCTTCAAGATGCCAGTAAATCAGCTTCTCCAAAGCCGTGTAATCTATCTCGCCATGCTTAAAGGGCGTAACGAGTGCAACAAAAGAACCTTGCAGCATAAAGCCTCCTATCTAAAATAAAACTTTCACTTCTATTGCTGGCGGGTAGCAAACTGAAGGTTGTTATATCCTAATCAGTTTGCGGTCTTTACCCATTTCTAAGGGACTTCATCCCAAACAGGCAGTGTGGTTCAGCATAAAACAAAAAAAGTCGTTACCGCCTGATTTGTAAAGCTTTATTTATAGCGATAACGACTTAATGATGATAAACTAATTAAATCTCAAGAATTTCTTTTTCTTTGACCTTCTCAGCTTCGTCGACTTTCTTTATCCAGTCATCGGTAGTATCCTGGATTTCCTTGAGGAGCTTCTTCTCGTCGTCTTCGCTGATTTCACTGTCTTTCTTGCTCTTTTTCACATCCTCATTGGAATCGCGGCGGATGTTTCGGATGGCTACACGAGAGTCTTCCGCCATCTTCTTGAGTGATTTGACAATTTCCTTGCGTTTTTCTTCGGTCAGGGGCTGAAAGGGCATCCTGATTACGTTGCCGTCGTTTTCGGGTGTAATCCCCAGATTGGCAGCCAGGATGGCTTTCTCGATATCGGCAAGGGTGGTCTTATCCCAAGGCTGGACTACGATGAGCCTCGCTTCCGGGATTGATATATTGCAGAGCTGCTTCACAGGTGTGGGTTGACCGTAATAATTTATCTTCACGTCATCCAGAATGCTGGCGCTGGCTCTGCCTGTCCTGATTTTGGAAAACTGATGCAGCAGCGAATCCAGGGTCTTTTGCATCTTATCGCTGACTTGCTGTTTGATATTCTCCATTATTATCCTCTTGTCAGGGATGTATAAAAGTGCCGATGTCACTGCTCAGGGCAGCTGCTTTGATGCTGCCCCGGCTGGTGACGTTGAATATTTTGATGGGCATGGCAAATTCCTGCGCCAATGAAAACGCAGTCATATCCATGACCCCCAGTTTTTGTTCGATACATTGCTGATAGGTGGCAGAACGGATAAACTCAGCCTGGGGATTCTTTTTGGGGTCATCCGTATAAAGTCCGTCCACTTTGGTGCCTTTGAGCACAACGTCCAGCTCCAGCTCGACAGCTCTCAGCACAGCTGCGGTATCGGTGGTAAAAAACGGATTTCCCGTCCCGCCGCACAAGAACGTAATCCTGCCTTCCTGCAGAGCATTGCGCGCTCTGGAAGGAGTGTAGAACTTGGCAATCTTGTCGGCATCTATAGCGGAATACACTTCCGCCGGATAGTTTTTCTTGTTCAGAATCTCTGCCAGGTAGAGTGCATTCTGGATGGTGGCAAGCATACCTATGTTGTCAAGGACAACCCGGTTCAGAGACTGGTTTTTCCAGGTTCCGCCCCGGAAAATATTACCGCCGCCCAACACTACTGCCAGGCTGTAACCCATCTTCCTGAGGTCGATGATATCTTCCGTTATCCGGTCGATAACTTCGTCATCAAAACCATATCCTTTCTCACCGGCTAGCATTTCACCGCTGAGTTTGAGCATGATCCGATGCATTTTTTCCGGCTGGTAAACCACCATATTCAGCTCCGTTTTGGATTAGTCGCCGATGGAAAAACGGGCAAAACGGTTGATTTTGACGTTTTCACCCATCTTGGCAACGACGTCTGTAATCAAAGACTTCACCGTGCGGGTGCTGTCCTTGATAAATTCCTGCTCCATCAAAGCGTGCTCTTTGGCATATTTGGCAAGGTGACCTTCCACAATCTTGGGAATGATGTTTTCGGGCTTCTTGTCATTGATTGCTTTGTTGGTGGCGATTTCCCTCTCCCTTTCAATAATGGCGGGGTCAATCTCTTCCGGTGTCAGTGCCAAAGGATTGGTCGCTGCAATCTGCATGGCAAGGTCCTTGCAGAGCTGGATAAAGTCGTCGGTCTTGGCGACAAAATCGGTCTCGCAATTGACTTCCACCAGGACGCCAATCTTGTTATTGGAGTGGATATAGGCATAGACCAAGCCTTCACGTGTCTCACGTGTGGCTTTGGCTTCGGCTTTGCTGATGCCTTTCTCGCGCAGATATTTGATGGCGGCGTCGATATTACCGTCGTTGGCTTCGAGGGCTTTCTTGCAGTCCATCATGCCTACTCCGGTGCGCTCGCGCAGCTCTTTGACTAATGCTGATGTTATCTCTGACATATAAATCTCCTGTTTTGGCGGGATTGCTTTCTGCCAAACGGGCAGTCAATCCCAAATGGGTTTATTCAGTGGCTGCGGGTTCTACTGCAGCCTGCTCTTTCTTGGTAGAGCGTGTTTTTTTAACTACCGGCGCAGCTGTTTCTTCCACCGTTTCTTTGGCTTCGATGACTGCTGCGTCAATCGGTGCTGCGGCAAGTTCGGCGACCAGGTCGATGTTCTTTTCTGATTCTTCTTCGCCGGCTGCTGCTTTGGCTACAACGGCACCTTCTGTGGAAAGACCGCGTCCTTCTATCACAGCGTTTGCCATGATATCGGCAATCAGGCTGACGGCGCGGGTGGCGTCGTCATTGGACGGAATCACATAATCCACGAGGTCGGGATCGCTGTTTGTATCAACCATGCCGATGATGGGAATGCCAAGCACTCTGGCTTCGTGCACTGCGATTGCTTCATGGTCGGTATCGACGACGAAGATAGCTCCCGGCAGGGCATCCATATCACGGATACCGCCCAAGGCGATTTCTATCTTGTCGTGCTTGTGCTTCATGCGCAGAGCTTCCAGCTTGGTATAGCTGCTGATGGTGCCGTCGGCTACGATTTGTTCATAGTATTTCATCTTTTCGATGCTTTGACGAATGGTCTGCATATTCGTCAACATACCCCCGTACCAACGGTTGTTCACATAAAAGACTCCTGCTTTCTCGGCGGCTTCTTTTATGGCGCTCTGTGCCTGTTTCTTGGTTCCCACAAAGAGGATATACTCACTGCGGGCGGCTACTTCTTTTAAAAACTGATAAGCTTCGTTGATGGCATCAACGGTCTGCTTCAGGTCGATGATATGAATCCCGTTTCTCTTGATGAAGATGTATTTCTTCATCTTGGGATTCCATTTGAAAGTCTGGTGTCCGAAGTGGACGCCGGCTTCCAAGAGCTGTTTCATGGAAACAACGGACATGTCATTCTCCTATCTGTTACGGTTTTTCTACTGCCAGAGGATATACGCAATCCAGTTCCGGATTTGGAACACCGCCTTGCAACTCCTGAGGCAGGCTGAGTGGCAGCCATGTTTTTTAGCGTAGCATTGCATTGCTGCGCCTTTGAACCTGACCATGGCTTGATTCATTAATTTACACACGCTATATGCTGATAAACTCTCTTGTCCCAAAGGGCAAAAGGAGAGAAACCCTTTGCCCGGTCTGCTGCGGCTTAACGCTTGCTAAACTGGAAGCGTTTGCGAGCTTTGGGACGACCGGATTTTTTGCGCTCGACCATGCGGGAATCACGTGTCATGAAACCGTTCTTACGCATGGCAAGCCTGAGGTTCTCATCATACTCGACCAGGGCGCGGGCTATACCCAGACGAATCGCGCCTGCCTGTCCGCTGAGTCCGCCGCCATACACATTGACGTGCATGTCAAAACGGTCACTCATCTCGGCTACCTGGAGGGGCTGTTCCACCAGCATTTCCAGGACTTCGCGCTGCAGGTATTTCTTCATCGCTACTTTGTTGATGATGCGCTTCCCGGTTCCGGGGGTCAAACGAACTCTCGCAACGGCAGTCTTTCTTCTGCCAACTGCATCAAAATTCTGCATGCTTGTTTCTCCTTAGGAATACTTAAGGGTTAAAGTTTCGGGGTTCTGAGCTGTGTGCGGATGCTCGGGTCCGGCATACACTTTCAGCTTTTTCAACATGTCCTTGCCCAGGGTGTTCTTGGGCAGCATGCCTTTCACGGCGTGCTGGACAATCCTTTCCGGATGTTTTGCCAACACTGTGGCAATCGGAATCTGCTTCAAGCCGCCCGGATAGCCGCTATATTCCTCATAAATCTTACTCAGCATCTTGTTTCCCGTGACCTTTACCTTGTCGGCATTAATCACGACCACATAGTCGCCGGTGTCGATATTCGGCACATAGTAAGGTTTGTTCTTGCCGCGCAGGATGGCGGCAATCTGTGAGGACATGCGACCCAAAGGCAGACCTTCTGCGTCAACAACGTACCAGGCGCGTTTAATGTCGCCCGGACTTGGAGTTATGGTCTTCATGGGGACTCCTTTTGTCCATATTTATATAGATTTACCACATTTTCAAACCCTAAGTATATGTCAAGAGGAAAGGGGATTTATTAACCACAGAATACACAGAAATAACGGAAAAGAGTTACCAGAAAATTCTATTGATGTATTATGAAACAGATATATAGATAAAGTAGTTCAAAGTCCGTAGGACGACATTTTATAGCCCAGTACGTAAGTGCTGGGTCATGGCAATGTATGATTTCAGTCCGGCAGGACGGCACTTTTCATATGAAGTAATGTCAGCGTTAATTGATTAGTTAAATTGCATTTGGAAAGGCAATACATTCCCATCCGGGTTATGAGTCTTTCTTGTATTATGGTCATCAATAATGGCAAACACAATTAATGAATATCGGTTCTTGAATTCATCTTCATTAAGAACATCTGCGAATAACTCTGCCATATGTACAGGTGGATTGGCAAAAGCCCCACATCCAAAAGCACTTAGTACCATTGCATCATGTTGGTTTACCTTAGCAATTCTCAAGATAGTTCTAATCTTTTCCTTGGTCGGTTCTACCATAGAATTCTCAATTTGAAGTTTTCCATCATCAGTAATTAATGGTGGGTTTGATATGGCTGCTACACTAATTAGGTTGATTTTGAAGGGATTGTCCAATAAGTAGTAACCTGTTTTTTCTGAGGAACGAAAAACTATAATGCCTGGAGAATATATTCCCCCGGATTCTTCAGGAATCGGATAACTGAAAT